>DYHU01000012.1:0-24801 GCA_020724025.1 Syntrophorhabdus sp.
TGACAACAAATTCATGCAAGGCCCATCAGTGAAACAGGAGAACAAATTCACCGTGCATATAATCCTCATTTTTGTCCCCATTTTTTCGTAACCCCCCAGTTAAAGAGAAAGAAAAGGGTCAAATACCACCCCATCACTGATGGGTACCTTTTCCCCTATTTTTCAGAAACCTTTTTCAGAAACCTTGACATTCGAGCAATAATTCTCTAATTTTTATGAAGCCCTTATCGGAGAAAGGCCCACCCATGGACGAATTCGCAACCAAAACCCTGGCTGAGATCTATCTCAGGCAGGGTGATCTTCAGAAGGCATACGCGATCTATAAAATCCTCTCTGAGAAAGATCCCTTCGATCCGGAGATTCAGAAAAGGTTGAAAGAATTGGGTCAAAAACTGAGCCCCTCTCATCTCCCCGCTCAACCCCTTCCCCGCTCCAGGGAAGAAAAGATACGCTTCCTTGAAAGATGGCTGACTCATATTCGTGAAAGGAAAAAAGGGTAATGCAGAATTCGTTTTTTGAAAAAAGGCAACAGTCTGTTTTTGAAATCATCGATTTCAATCAGCTCGATGGCATCCTGTTCACCCATCTTGAAAATATCCGTTATCTCTGCGGTTTTACCGGTAGCGACGGAGCCCTTCTCCTCTCCCGGAAAGAGGCCTTCTTCCTGACCGATTCCCGATACTGGACTCAGGCCGAAGAGGAAGCCAAACATTCTCGGATTCTCCATTACAAGAAAAAACTGGATGGGATTGCCTCCCTCCTTTCGGACCTGAAGTTGAAGAAGGTGGGGGTCGAAGGCCCCTCTATCACCCTTTCATCCTACCAATTCCTTTTAAAAAAATTGGGCGGTGAGGTGGAGTTCATGGCGATGGAGGAGGAGATCAAAAACTTAAGGGCGGTCAAGGATCCTCAGGAATTATCCCTTCTCCGGGCGGCCATCGATCTCTCAACAAAGTCATTTTCCCATATCCTGGAGAGGCTTAAGGAAGGAGCGGTTGAAAAGGAAGTTGCTCTTGAAATGGAATTTTTCATGAAGAAAAATGGAGCCGAAGCGACCGGTTTTGATATCATCATCGCCTCAGGGAAGAGGTCCGCCCTGCCCCATGGAAGGGCGAGCGGTAAGAGGATCGAAAGGGGAGACTTCGTTCTCATTGATTTCGGTTTAAGGGTTCAGGGCTACCACTCTGACCAGACACGGACTCTGGCCTGTGGGAAACCGACTTCGGAGCAGGAAAAGGTCTACCGGATCGTCAAAGAAGCCCATGACCTGGGGATCGATGCCATCCGGCCGGGGGTTCCCATTTGTGAGATAGACAAAACGGCAAGGGACCATATTCAGCGCCAGGGCTATGGAGAGTATTTCGGCCACGGGTTAGGCCATGGGATTGGCCTCGCTGTCCATGAAGACCCTGTGGTGAATGGTGAGAATAAAGGGTTGATTCAGGAAGGAATGGTCTTCACTATCGAGCCGGGCGTCTATATCCCGCAATGGGGAGGAGTCCGGATCGAGGATATGATCCTCGTCGCCCCTCAGGGCGCCGAGGTGTTAACTTATCTTCCCATAGAGCTGAGGGGGATTTAAAACCTCTTGACCAATTCTCAATAATTTTTTATATTGTTGTCATCAGATTTACTATTTGACTAAAGGACTTTGGACGAAGAGACTATTGTGCGGGCATAGCTCAGCTGGTAGAGCATCGGCTTCCCAAGCCGAGGGTCGCGGGTTCGATCCCCGTTGCCCGCTCCAAAATTTTACACGTCCAAAATTTTACTTGCTTTTTGAAAATTTTCTTGTATAATTTTCTCTATTAAATTTTTCCTTTTGAGGAGGGCACAGACATGGCAGGAAAGAAACCGCTTACCAAATCACAGATTGTCTCCTATGTTGCAAAGAAGTTCGATCTCTCCAAGAAGGCGGCTGGGGCCATCGTTGACGAGATGGCAGCCTTAGCCGTCGCAGAAACCAAGAAGGCAGGCGCCTTCACCTTTCCCGGCATTGGCAAACTCGTATTAGTGAAACGGAAAGCCCGTGTGGGGAGAAATCCGGCAACGGGTGAGCCGATCAACATCCCGGCAAAGACCGTGGTGAAGATGCGGATTGCCAAGGCCTGCAAGGACGCCATCGTCCCACCGAAGAAGTAAAAAGCACACACTGACTGAGGCAGGTCCGATCAACAATCCATAGAAAGGGGAACGAGTCCCTTTTAAAGATGAGGAAAGTCGTTCCCCTTTACCTACTCTTCGGGCTCTTCTGGCTTTTACGTGAGCAACAATTTACCGTTCGTCCGGCCCGTCCCGGGTCGGGCCGGGGAGGCTTTCGAAGGGCGAGTCCCGCGCAGCGCGGGACTCAGGACAAGCTTAAAGTGAAGGGATTTACCCGATTTTAGTAAGGGATCTCAAAATCTCTTCCATCAGGTGATTTCTCTTCTTCGCCCATTCCGTCATCAATGAACGCATCCTTTTTAGAAAAGCCTTCTCCGTCACCGGAAACAGGTTGATTCCGATATTGAGCAAACCTCCGGCTAAGGCCGCATCCGCGAGAAAAGCAGCCACCCCCGTGTCACTGATCGCATTCGGATTTCCTTTCAGAATCAGAAGTCTGGAATACTCCAGGAGCTGGATGGACTGTTGACACACCAGCTGCGGTATCGCGGTCGCTTTCTGGTAAGCCTTCTGGATGGCTCTGATCCGGTGAAGACGGTCTCTCTCCGTCTTTCGAGGAAGGCGAAAGGCCTGGATCACCGCTTCAAAAGATTTCGCATCTTCATCAACGGCAAGGGAGAGTCTTCTCTGAATGGCCAGGGCCTTCTTTTTGATCCCCTCCATCTCCTTCTGACTTTTTTTATCCCTCTTTGAAGAGAGACCGGCCACCATGGCAACCAATGAAGAGGAGAGCGCCCCTGCCATGGCAGAAACACTTCCTCCGCCTGGGGTTGGGCTGTCCGAAGCAACTTTGTCTAAGAATCGTTTTATTTCCATAGCATCCTCCTTATTCGCATTTGTAACACTTTAACGCTCTGTAAAACGCCCAATGGGACACCGGTCAGGGAGGCTGGGAAAGTTTTAGACCTGCCTGCGCGTAGCCCCACCTGCCGAAGCCTCGTTCGGCGGGTAGGCGCTTCGGCGAAGGCAGGGCGGAAACATTTTAAGCGGTCCAATAGTCGTTTAGTCAAATGTATACAAGACTACAGGACTATGAGACCATAAGACTATTTAATAAGACCGCATTCTAAAACTTTGCAAGCATCTCTGATCGGTGTCCCAAACCGGCTTCATTCCAAAGAGCGAAAGTGTTATTCGAATTCTAAAATCCGTTGCTCGATCACCTGATGCGTTGAAAATTCCGGATACCTTAAGTAATGCTGAACAACGCCTTCCAGGACATCGAGTGGGACCAGTCCCACAATCTCGGATCCTCCGATTTCAATCCCTTTTTTTATTGCCTCCTCTTTAATAAAATCGTACACCTTTGGAATATTGGTCACCCGGTAATGGGTCAGGTTCATCGAGACCTGAACCATTCCCTTCTCCTTTAATTCCACCCCCATGGCCCTGACATGGGGAAATCCTCCGTCTTTAAACCTCACCTTTCTGGCAATCTCCTTTGCCAGGTTGACATCTTCACTCTTAAGGTTGACATTGTAAGCCACCAAGGGGAATCGGGCTCCTACCACTGTGGCCCCGGACTTTGGATTGAAGTCCGCCGGCCCCTCATCCGGATTCCATCCGGGATCCTTTAGCTTTTCTGGAAGCCCTTCATACTCTCCTTTTCGAATCGCCGGCAGTTCTCTCCTCTCCGTCCGGAGAGCCGCTTCTTCATAAAAGAAGATGGGGATCCCTCTTCTTCCAAACTCCTTTCCAAATTCCCTGGCTATCCCTACAGCTCCCTCCATCTCGACCCCGTGAATGGGAACAAAGGGAACGACATCCACTGCCCCTAAACGGGGATGTTCTCCCTTGTGCTCTCTCATATCGATGAGCTCGATGGCCCTCAGGGCAAAGGAGAGGGCCGCCTCTTTCACTGCTTCCGGTTCACCGACAAAAGTGAAGACGCTCCTGTGGTGGTCCCTATCCGAAGAGATGTTGAGAAGCCTGACCTTCTTATGCTTTATGATCTCTTCGGCAATAGAGGCGATCTTATCCGGATCTTTTCCTTCACTGATATTGGGGACACATTCTAAGAGTCGCATAGTCTCCACCCAGTCATCAGTAAACAGTCATCAGGAAGCAGTAAATGCGATGAACAACCATTTTCCACTGATCACTGGTCACTGATTACAGTTCACTCATCACTGTTTCCTCTTCACTGAAAATTGGTTTCTATAAACTACCTTTCCATTTTTGATGACGCATTCCACATGATCGACGCCGAAATGGTAAGGAAGGTATCTATAATTCGGAATATCCAGCAGGATCAGATCGGCCTTCTTCCCTATACCAAGGCTTCCGATCTCCTTCTCTTGCCCCATGGACCTGGCCGCATCGAGGGTGGTGGCCTGGATCACTTCTTTGGGGGTCATTCTGAAGAAGATACAGCCCATGGTCATCATCAGGGGGAGGGATTCGGTCATTGAGGAACCCGGGTTCAAATCGGTGGAGAGAGAGACCCTGACGCCCTTTTCAATCATCTCTCTTGCCGGTGGATATTTCTTCATTGAAAGAAAGAAACTGGCTCCGGGCAACAGGACCGCGGTGACCCCTTTCTCCGCCATCCGTTCAATCCCCTTCTGGCTCACATATTCGAGATGATCCGCAGAACAGGCGCCGACCTCAGCCGCCAGTTCTGCTCCACCTCCCGGACTCAGTTGGTCCGCATGGATTTTTGGTTTGAGGCCGTATCGCTTTCCCGTCTCGAGTATTTCTTTCGACTCTTCGAGATTGAAGGCCTTCTCCTCGCAGAAGACATCGCAGAACTCTGCCAGCCCTTCCCCGGCAACCTTTGGAATCATCTCTTTAGTGAGGAGGTCCATGTATCGTCTCCTCTCATCTTTAAACTCTTTTGGAATGGTATGGGCCCCCAGGAAGGTTGGAACGATGTCCACGGGATGATCTTCCTGCAAGGCCTTCATCACCCGGAGAATCTTTAATTCACTTTCTGATGAAAGTCCGTAACCGCTTTTGGCCTCAATGGTCGTCACTCCCTTTGAGAGCAGTCGATCAAGCCTCTTCTTTCCCAGAGAGAGGAGTTCCTCAAAAGAAGCCCTTCTCGTCGCTTCAACGGTTGAAAGAATTCCACCTCCCCTCCCGGCAATCTCCAGGTAGGTGAGACCTTTAATCCTCTGTTCAAATTCATTCTCTCTTGAACCGGCAAAGATGAGATGGGTGTGTGAATCGATGAGGCCCGGCATCACCACCTTTCCTCTCGCATCGATCTCCCGACCTTCCGAACCCAAAACAAAATCTTTGGGCAATTCCTCCGTCTTTCCGATCCAGAAGATCCTGCCCTCTTTAATGGCGACGGCACCGTTCCGTATGATTCCCAGTCCTGATTCATCTCTAAAGGGGGAAGAAAGGGTGAGAAGTTCTTCGGCGTTTCTGATGATGAGATCGATTTCAGTCATTCGTCATTTGTTCATCGTTCATTGTTCATTGTTCATTGTTCATAGATTTTCTTCAACGCTTTAATCAATCTCCGGTTATCCGCCATCCTTCCGATCGTCACCCTTCCAAAGGTCGGATAACCCCATATCTTCCCCGGCCGAATGATGATCCCTTCTTTGAGAAGGGCCTGAAACACCTCCTCCGAATCTTTCTCGAAATCGATGAAGATGAAGTTGGCCTGACTGGGGATATAAGAAAGCCCGATCCTGTCCAGTTCCTTATAGAGATATCTCCTCCCCTCGTAAACCATTTGAATCGATCGGATCGCATGCTCCTCATCGTTCAACGCCGCTACGGCCGCCACCTGGGCGAGCCGGTGAACAGGAAAGGGATCCCTCACCTGATAGAGGCAATGGATTAAGTTCTCTCTCCCTAAGGCATAACCGATTCTCAAACCTGCCAGCCCGTAAACCTTTGAGAAGGTCCGGAGCAGGACCACCGGTGCCTTCTGAATATAGTCCAGACCATTTGGATAGCATGGGTCTTCCGCAAAATCTCCGTAGGCCTCATCCAGAATGACGATGACACGATCCGGAAGTCTAGAGAGAAAATAGTCAAACGATTCTCTGCTCACCGTCGTTCCGGTCGGGTTATTGGGATTGCAGACGAAGATCAGTTTTGTCTTCCGGTTCACTCTCCTCAACATACCCTCCAGATCGTGCGTGAACCCTTTCAACTTTACCTTGACGACCTTCCCTCCCATGATCTGTGTCACATTGGTATAGACGGAGAAGGTGGGATCGGCCATGATCACTTCATCGCCCTCGTTGACAAAGGCACAGGCGATCATCAGGATGAGATTATCCGCCCCATTCGAAATGACCACCCTCTTTTCAGGCAATGAAAGTTTCTGACCGATGGCCTGCCTCAGGATCGAACAGGGACCCTCGGGATAAAGATGGATGGTTGGAAGCTCTTTCCGGATGGCCTCGGTGGCTTTCGGAGAGGGGCCGATCACATTCTCATTCGATGCCAGTTTGACCCATCTCTTCGCGCCGTACTCTTTCTGAACCTCCTCGATCGACTTGCCAGGGATATAGGAGGCGATCTTTAAGATATTCTTTCTTGCCATTCTCTCAATCTTCAAAGTTCATCTTCCTTTCATGAAGGGTGTGTCTGACATTGTGCTCATTTTAATGGATCAACCAATTATGTCAAGGAGTATCTAACATAGATCGATCCAGTAGGGAACGGTTTTAAACCGTTCCCTACCCCTTCGGAGGAGACATCAAACCGATAAAACCATTTGACAAACAGACAGGAAAATATTAAAAGCTTTTGGTGTATTGAGGGGGGATAGACCGCTTGATCCCTAATAAATTAAAAGGAGGGTGCAGGAGATGATGAAGAAAGGTTTTCTTATTCAACTCTGTGTTGTTTCATTTGCTATGGTTATCTCTATTTCTCTCATTGGGACACAGGCTTGGGCTCAGACGACCATCAAACTCGCCCACGGGATGCCGCCGATTGAGGATGAGAACATTCACCGCGCTGTATCGGTCTTCAAGAAGATTGTGGAACAGAAGACCGCCGGAAAAGTCAAAGTGGAAATCTATCCATCCAATCAACTGGGAAGGGAAAGAGAGCAGTTCGAGGGGGTCAAGTTAGGAACGATCGAAATGTGCATGATCGCAGACGGCCCGATTGCCGGTTTCCTGCCCGAAATCATGACGATCGGCATTCCCTATCTCTATTCCAATGAGGCGGTTGCCTGGAGATCCCTCGATAGCTCCTTTGGGAAAAGCCTGTTCGAGGAGATGAGGAAAAAGACAGGCGTCAGGGCCCTGGGAATCGGGGAGAACGGTTTCAGGAATTTCACCAACAGAACGAGGCCCATCCGGACTCCGGACGATCTGAAGGGGTTGAAGATACGGACCATGGAAAACCCTGCCCACATGGCCATGGTAAGAGCCATGGGAGCCAGTCCGACTCCGATTGCCTGGGGGGAAGTCTACATGGCTCTTCAACAAGGAGTGGTTGATGGTCAGGAAAACCCGGTTTCGGTCATCCAGGTCGCTAAGTTTAATGAAGTCCAAAAATACCTCACCCTGGACGGCCATGTTTACAGCATCCTGCCGATCCTGATCAACGACAAATTCTTCTCCTCCCTCTCCCCGGATGTTCAGAAGATTGTTGTGGATACGGCAAAAATCATGGTCACCATCTCCCGGGGCCAGAATGTTTATCTCGTGGCCAATGGGGTAAAAAGCCTTCAGGATAAGGGAATGGAGGTCTATGCCCCAACAGAAAAAGAACTTCAGATGTTCAGGGAAAAATCCCAGAAACCGGTCATCGAGTTTTTGGAAAAGACCTTTGCGGAAAAGAATGTTGACAAGAAATGGATTGATATGGCTCTGAAATCAGCAAAGGAGTCCGAAAAGGAATAAGACTCATCCGCATGGAAATGGGGAATGGATGAAAAAGGTCCATTCCCCATTTTTTTAGAAGAGAACCTATGGAGAACTTTAGACAAATTTCAGGAAAATTGAGCCTCCTTTCTGAAAAGGCAGTTTATTATACCCTGGTGGTCATGATGATCGTGATGACGTTGACGGTCATCGTCCAGGTCTTCCTCCGCTACGTTTTTTCCTTCTCCCTTTCCTGGTCTGAAGAGGTGGCGAGATATCTGATGATCTGGGTGGCTTTCCTGGGGGGTAGCCTGGCCTTGCAAAAGGGCCTCCATATCGGTGTCGAGCTTTTCCTCGTCAGGGTCAGTTCGAGAACGCGGAGATGGGTTTCTATCCTTTCAAAGACGTTCATCCTCATCTTTCTCATCTATCTCACCATCGGAGGAATAAAAATTACCTGGGCCGTTCGGGATCAGAGTTCCCCTGCCCTTCTCTTCTCCATGGCCTATGCCTATCTTTCGGCGCCTGTGGGAGGGTTCTTCATGGCCATTCAAGCGATCCATTCTTTGATTGAAGAGTGGGCCAATCCGTAGAGGAAAAAGATGGTTCTCTTGATCATGCTCTTTGTATTCGCCCTCATGTTGATCATCGGGATTCCGATTGCATTTTGCCTGGGACTCTCCTCTCTCGCCATTGTCCTGGTAGAAGGGAAATATCCCATCACCCTTGTCGCCCAGAAGATGTTTAACGGGATGGATATGTTTGCCCTGATGGCCATTCCCCTCTTCGTCCTGGCCGGGGATCTGATGAACCTGGGAGGCATCACGGACCGCCTGATCAAATTTTCTAATCTGCTGGTTGGACATATCCGGGGAGGCCTTGCCCACACCCTGGTGGTGGCAGAGATGTTTCTCTCCGGCGTGACAGGATCCGCCGTCGCTGATGCATCGGCTCTGGGGTCTGTGCTGATCCCTTCCATGGTAAAGGAAGGCTATGATAAAGAATTTTCTACCGCCATCCTGGCAACGGCCGCCACGGCCGGCCCGATCATTCCTCCCAGTATTACCATGGTCGTCTATGGCGTGACCATGGGGGTTTCCATCGGTGGTCTCTTTCTTGCCGGATTGCTCCCCGGCCTGATCATGGGATTATCCATGATGGCCATGGCCTACTATTTTGCCTGGAAAAGAAACTACCCGAGGAATGAGAAAAGGGCAACGCTTCGTCAGATCATGATAGGCAGTCGGGAGGCTACTGCAGCTCTCATTCTTCCTGTCATTATCCTTGGCGGGATTATGTCGGGTATTTTTACGGCGACGGAAGCAGCCGCGATTGCGGTCTTTTTCGCTTTTATCTTTGGGTTCTTCTGGTTCAAGACGCTGACGCTCAAGGACATACCAAAGATTCTTGTCAATTGCGCCATCACCACCTCGATCATCATGCTCATTATTGGAACGGCCAATGTGGCGCTCTGGTTCTTAGCCACCCAACAGGTGCCTCAGAAGGTTTCCACTTTTTTTCTCTCTATCTCCACCAATCCTTACGTCCTTTTATTGATTGTGAATATTATTCTTCTGATTGTGGGATGCTTTATGGAAACAGGTGCGGCGATCATTCTATTTGCCCCAATTCTGGCTCCGATCTTGACCGGGGTGGGATTCCATCCACTTCATGTCGGATTCATCTTCGTCTTCAACCTGGTCATTGGAATGATCACCCCGCCCCTCGGGATTTGCCTCTTTGTGGGCTGCACGATTGCAAGAATCTCTCTTGAAAGTCTGTCAAAAGCCATCTGGCCTTTCATTCTTCTTCTGATCGGGGTCCTTCTGATCTTCAGCTACTTTCCAGGTATTTCCATGATCGTTCCAAAAATATTTGGATATGTTTAATGATTTATCCAATAGTCTCGTCGTCTCATCGTCTTATGGTCCTTTGTTTATAAACAATGCGACTACAAGACGATACGGCTATAGGACTATTTTAGAGGACCGACAATCTTCTCTACCCGACGGAGCAACTCTCCAGATTCGATCAGGTGCTGGATCCTCTTGATATCCGTGCTGAACCTTCGATCTCCTTTGATGGCAGGAACTTTCTCCCGGACAATGCGATAGGCCTCTTGCACCCCGATCCCTGGCCGCAGTGGAAGCAGAAATTCCAGACCCTGGGTGGCGCATAAAAGTTCCATGGCCAGGATATGCTCCACATTCCCCACAATATCCCTCCCCTTTCTTGCGGCAATTGTTCCCATGGAGACATGGTCTTCCTTATCCGCGGAGGTGGGGATGGAGTCAACACTGGCCGGATGGGCAAGGACTTTATTCTCAGAGGCCAGCGCCGCCGCGCTGACCTGAACCATCATCAGGCCGGAATGAAGCCCCCCTTCGGTAGTGAGAAAGGCCGGCAATCCTGACAGCGCCGGATTGATCAACTTCTCAATCCTCCTCTCCGAGATACTTCCCAGTTCAGAGACGACGATCCCCAGGAGGTCCATGGCAAAGGCAATAGGCTCCCCATGAAAATTTCCGCAATTGAGAATCTTCCCCTTTTCTGCAAAGATGAGAGGATTATCCGTAGCGGAGTTCACTTCGATTTCAAGGATCTTCCGGACAAAAGAGAGGCCATCTCTCACCGCACCGTGAACTTGAGGAATGCACCGAACGGAATAAGCATCCTGGATTCTGGAACAGAATTTATGAGATTCTTCAATCTCACTCCTCCGGCATAACTTCTGAAAATTCTTTGAAACGGCAAGGTGCCCTGGAAAGGGACGGACTTTCTGAATATCTGGATCGAAGGCACTAAGCGTCCCCTTCAATGCATCGAGTGTGCATGCCCCCACAATATCCGCCACTTTGCATAACCGTTCCGCCCTGAGAAGGGCGAGGAGACCCACAGCTGTCATGACCTGTGTGCCATTAATCAATGCAAGCCCTTCTTTCGCTTTCAGCGTAAGGGTCAGGATCCCCGCCTTCTCCATGGCCTTCTTCCCTGACATTCGTTTTCCATGACAGATGGCTTCTCCCTCGCCCATCAGAACCGATGCTAGATGAGCAAGCGGCGCAAGATCTCCGCTGGCTCCCACCGAACCCTTCTCCGGCACAAGGGGATGAACCCCCCGGTTGATCATTTCTACAAGCGTCTCCAGGACTTCCATCCGGATTCCGGAATAGCCCATGGCAATCACATTGGCTCTGAGCAGCATGATCGCCCGTGTCGCCTTCTCATCGAAGCAGGGTCCCACACCCACACAATGGCTCCGGATGAGATTTCTCTGAAGGGCTTCAATCTGTGAGTGATCGATTACCTGATCGGAGAGTAGGCCGAATCCTGTCGTCACCCCGTAAATCTTATCCTCCTGCTCAAGGGCCTTCTCAACAAAATCCCTCGAACGCTTCATCTTTTTGGTGACGGTAGGGGAAATCTTCACCTTGGCCATTCCTTCTGCTATTTCCAGAACCTCTTCCAAAGTAAGATGTTTGCCGTCAAGAACGACTGCTGTCATAGCCTTCCTCAAAAAATCCGAAATCCGAATATCGAAATCCGAAACAAATCCAAAATTCAAAACTTCATATCAATTTAGTTTTTTGAAAAATCCCTTTATCAGTCATTCCCGCGCAGGCGGGAATCCAGAAAGGGTTTCAAAGCCCTGGATTCCTGCTTCCGCAGGAATGACAAGTCCGTCAGATGATCTATTGAGTGAATTTTTTCAAAGAGCTAAAGTGTTACAAAACTTCATGTTTGTTTGGTTCATTTGTATTTTGAAAATGTGTGATTGTTTCGAATTTCGGATTTCGGGCTTCGAATTTTTGTTTATTCTTGATAGATGGTCATACCTGGGATTTTGATCCCTTTCCCTTTGGCAGTTTCAATCGCCTCCTTATATCCTGCATCCGTATGGCGCATGACGCCTGTTCCGGGATCGGTCGTTAATACCCTTAACAATCTTCTCTCCGCATCCTCTGTCCCATCCGCCACCACGACCATCCCGGCATGGATCGAATAGCCGATCCCTACTCCCCCGCCATGATGGACAGAAACCCAAGTCGCCCCTGCTGCCACATTGAGAAGGGCGTTCAGAATGGGCCAGTCCGCAATGGCATCGCTTCCGTCCCTCATCCCCTCTGTTTCGCGGTATGGAGAGGCCACCGAACCGCTATCGAGATGATCCCTTCCAATCACAATGGGCGCCTTCAATCCCCCTCTGGCCACCATATCATTAAAAACCTTTCCAATCCGGGCCCTCTGACCATAACCCAGCCAGCAGATCCTTGCCGGAAGCCCCTGAAATTTTACCTTCTCCCTTGCGAGACGTATCCACCTCGCCAAAGAAACATCGTCAGGAAACTCCTTCAAAATGGCTTCATCGGTCTTATAGATATCCTCGGGTTCTCCGGACAGGGCCGCCCACCGGAAAGGCCCTTTCCCTTCACAGAAGAGAGGACGGATAAAGGCCGGGACAAATCCGGGATAGTTGAAGGCCTCTTTTACACCGGCCTGAAACGCCTGCGCCCGGATGTTATTCCCGTAGTCAAAAACAATCGATCCCTTCTTCTGTAACTCCAGCATGGCCAGAACATGGATGGCCATCGATTCCATGGCCCGGCGGATATATTCCTTCGAACCCTTCCTCCGAAGTTCAATCGCCTCATCGAGGCTAAGCCCTGCAGGGATATATCCATTTAAGGCATCATGGGCTGAGGTCTGGTCAGTCACGAGGTCCGGGACAATCCCCCTTTTTACGATCTCAGGAAGAATCTCCGCCGCATTTCCTAAAAGGCCGATCGATTTTGGAATCCCCTTTTCTTTCGCACCGAGGGCCAGGATAAGTCCATCTTCTAGACGATCCGCCATCACATCTAAGTATCCTGTTTCGAGACGCCGTTTGATTCTATCGGGGTCAACTTCCACACCCAGGAAAACTCCCTCGTTCATCGTGGCGGCTAAGGGCTGGGCTCCTCCCATTCCTCCAAGGCCTGCGGAAAGAATAAGCCTTCCCTTGAGCGACCCGCCAAAATGTTTTTTTGCGGCAGAGGCAAAGGTCTCATAAGTCCCCTGAAGAATCCCCTGGGTGCCGATATAAATCCAGCTTCCTGCCGTCATCTGTCCGTACATCGTCAGGCCGAGTTCCTCCAGTTCCCTGAACTTCTCCCAGTTGGCCCAGTTGGGGACGAGCATTGAATTGGAGATCAGGACCCTCGGCGCATCCGAATGTGTCTTGAAGATGCCAACAGGCTTTCCCGATTGGACAAGCAACGTCTCGTCATTCTCTAAATCCGTCAGGCATTTTACCAATAGATGGTATGCCTCCCAGTTCCGCGCAGCCTTTCCCGAGCCTCCATAGACGATGAGCTCTGCCGGTTTCTCAGCCACCTCCGGGTCGAGGTTGTTCATCAGCATCCTCAAAGCGGCCTCCGTCTGCCAGCTTTTACAGGTGACCTTCGACCCTCTGGGAGCTTTGATCCCCACCTGAACACCAGCCAGGGTCTCAACCTTTTCTTTCACTTTCACTTTTTTCCTTTCCATTTCTATTACCTCATTTTAATTTACCCACACCACTTTTCATGGTTTCGTAAAAAGTCGTCACTCCGTTGAAAAACGGAGTCCAGAGAATTTATAACTGCTTGAAAGAACTGGATTCCGGCTTTCGCCGGAATGACGGAAAAACCTACTTTTTGACTTTTTACGAGTTCATCACTTTTCATTATTTCTTTGTTTTCAATTTCTCCCAAAACATCCTCGGAGAAACGATCTCCATATTTTCTACTTTGCCCATACCCAGAAGTTCCTTATCTCCAGTGACAAGCAGATCTACATTTCCATTCAATGCAGACGACAAAATCACCAAATCATCTTTGTCCTGAATCCGAATATCAGGCAACTGCCCAGGAGTGGCAAGATGGGCATCTTGTCGAAGCATTCCGACAAATTCATCGATAAGTTCGCTTGGGATTTGTAGCTTTTGATGAAGGCCCCTCCTTAATTCATTAAGCATAGGAAGAGAAATAACAAGTTGATGGGAGGTAAGGACTTCTCTTAACACATCGGCGCAGAGACCTCTTGTAGCGGCTGCGCTTATTAAAACATTCGTGTCAAGAAAGATCTTCATGATATCTGGGAGAAAATATCTTCGTCAGTTAAAAATCCTCGTGCTTCTGCAAAGGGCATAATCCTCTTACGCAACTCCTCAAATTGCTGAAGTCGGAGCTGACGGCGCAGAGCTTCGCGAGCAATCTCGCTACGGTTTCTCCCACACCGCTTGCTGGCTTTGGATAGCAGGCGGTCAAGATCTTTGTCCAATCGTATGGTTAATGTTGCTGTCTTCATGTCAGACAATGTAAGACACTCCTCTTTGCTTGTCAAGCCTTTTTCCCAGACCCTCTCTATCCCAACTTCGATTCTTTGCGTATGCCTATTGGAATCCTATTTTTAGTTCAGAATAGGATTTATTCAGTTTCCGCCCAGGTAGGCTCTTTTGACCTGGGGATCATGAGCGAGGTTCTGGCTGGTGTCGCTTAAGATGACCTCCCCGGTTTCGAGCACATAGCCCCTGTTGGCGGCGGTAAGGGCTTTACGGGCGTTTTGCTCGACGAGAAGGATGGTCACCCCTTGCTGGTGCAGATTCTTGATGACCTTGAAGGTCTCCTCCACATAGATGGGCATCAAACCCAGAGAAATCTCATCCATCAGGATCAGCCGGGGTCTGGACATCAATGCCCTGCCAATGGCCAGCATCTGCTGTTCGCCGCCGCTGAGGGTCTTCCCCACCTGATGCTGTCTCTCTTTCAATATGGGGAAGAGCGTAAAGGCCTCTTCCATGCCTGACTGAATCGTCTTGCGGTCCTGCTGGATGTAGGCTCCCATCAGAAGGTTTTCGGTCACGGTGAGGTCAGGGAAGATCTTCCGGCCCTCAGGAACAAGACTGATGCCCAATTGGGCGCGGCGATGCGATGGGTTGGCGCTAATATCCTTCCCATTGAAGAGGACCTCTCCCTTACGGCATTTCACCAGACCCATCACCGTCCGCAGGATCGTGCTCTTTCCCGCTCCGTTTGCGCCGATGATCGTCACCAGTTCTCCCTCATTCACTGTGAAACTGATCCCTTTCAGCGCCAAGAATTCTCCGTAAGAGACTTCGAGCCCGCGCACTTCCAGCATTTAGCCCTCCCTCCCCAGATAAGCTTCGATGACCTGAGGATTGGAACGAATCTCTTCAGGAGAACCCTCTGCAATCTTGGAGCCATGGTCCAGCACAACGATCCGTTTGCAGAGGTCCATAACAACCTGCATGTTGTGTTCAATGAGAAGAACGGAGATCCCCTGATCCCTGAGCCTGCGGATGAGATCCATGAGCTGGGCGGATTCCTCAAAACGGAGTCCGCCTGATGGTTCATCCAGAAGAAGAAGGCGGGGCTTAAGGGCGAGGGCTCGTGCAATTTCGACCCGCTTCTTAATGCCCAGAGGAAGATTTTTCGCCAATTGTTTCCTGTAGGGCTGAAGGCCTGTTCTCTCCATGAGAATCTGAACTTCCTTCAGAATTTCAGTCTGTCGAAAGGGTTCTGTGGAATTCCAGAGGTCGGGATAGAAACGATGACCATAGGCCACCAGAATATTCGTCTCCACATCCAGATTCTGGAAGGGCCGGACGATCTGAAAAGTCCTTCCGATTCCCAGCCGGCTGATCTGGTGAGGTTTCATGCGAAGAATGGACTTGCCTTGAAAGGCCGCCTCTCCGCCCGAGGCCGGGTAGATGCCGGAGATGAGATTGAAAAGGGTCGTCTTACCGGCCCCATTGGGACCGATAATCCCCAGGATCTCTCCCTCTTCAGCCTCAAAACTGACCTGATCCAGAGCCCGCAGGCCATCGAACTCTTTGCTCAGACCGGTCACTTTGAGAAGAGGCATCGTTTCACTCCTGACTCGCCGAACGATAAAGATATCGCCTTAACACTTTCGGAAGGATGGACTCATCGCCCAGGATGCCTCCCGGCTGAAATCGCATCATGGCTAAAAGGAGAAGCCCATAGACAAGCGTGCGGTATTCCATAATAGGACGGGAGACCTCCGGCAGAATCCCCAGGATCACTGCGCCCAGTATGGGGCCCCACCGTGTGCCGATTCCCCCGAATACGACCATGCAGAGGATGACAATCGATTGACCGAAGCCGAAATTCTGGGGCATGATGAACGTCAGGAAATGGGCATAGAATCCTCCGGCAAGCCCTGCAATAGAACTCCCGAGGACAAAGGCCATTACCTTGAATCGAACCACATCCACGCCCATCGCCTCTGCCGCCTGCTCATCCTCGCGGATGGAAGACCAGGCCAAGCCGATCCATGACCGGCCCAATCGCCGATCGAGGAGAATCAGAAGAACAAAGACGATGAGGATGAGAAGAAAATACTCGGATTTGCTCATCTCCCGGCCAAACCATTCGGGCAGGTTGATGCCTCCGATGCCCATGGCTCCGCCAAAGAATGGGATGTAAAGAAAAACGGCTTCCACGACAAAACCAATTCCCATGGTAGTGATGGCAAGAAAGTCGTCACGGACGCGCAGACAGGGGATTCCCAAAACCGCTCCGACAATTCCGGCAACAACCGCGGCCAGAGGCACAGAGACCCAGAAAGGGAAACCGGCTTGTGTATAGAACAGGGCTGAAGTATAGGCGCCGATGCCGAAGAAGGCGGCATGTCCGAGGGAGATCTGTCCTGCATGGCCCGTGATGATATTGAGGCTATGGGCCAGAATGGCATAAACGATGACCGTGATGAGAATGGTAATGAGGTATCCGCTGATCATAAATTGGCTAATAGCTGATGGCAGATAGCTTATGGCAAATTCTATCTGGGTTGTAAACTATAGGCTATTCGCCATACGCTATTTTATGCTTTTCCTAACAACCCATAGGGTCTAAACATCAACACCAGAATCATTGCAATAAAAGCAACTGCATCCCTTGGAAAGGGAATGGCAAGAACACCGATGAAGAAGGTCTCCGCTAGTCCTACACCGATCGACGCAAGCACTGTTCCCGGAATATTTCCCAGTCCACCTAAAACGACAATGGCCAGAGCCTTGTAGGCCGGAATGCTGCCCATCGTCGGCCAGACCTGATTGTCGTAGACTCCGATTAAAACCCCGGCAGCGCCCGCCATGGCCGATCCTACGAGAAAGTTGATAGCGATGATTGCTTTGACATTGACCCCAAACGCAGAAGCCGTCTCCGCATCCTGGGCGCAGGCCCGCATGGCCAGGCCGGTGCGGGTTTTGGTAAGAATGGCCCAGAGAATGATCAGAATCACAACCGTCACCAACAGGATAAGAATCTGTGTCTCCGTGAGATGGAAACTCCCGATGGAAAGATTTCCTAATCCGATATGGGCATTGTACGTCAGCGTGTGAGGCCCGGCAACGATCCGGAAAGCCTCTTCCATCGCAATGAAGAGGCCGATGGAGGCGATCAGGGGCGCAATTCTTGGCAGGTGGAGAAGCGGTGAATATAGAAAACGTTCGACCAGGTAACCTGCGACTGCTGATCCTGCCATTCCGATCAATAAGGAGAGCCAGAAGTCGCCGATGAGGCGGAAGGAGAACCAGCCGACATAAGCCCCTAATGCATAGATCCCCGCATGGGCGACATGAAGAATGCGGAGGATTCCGTAGACCATGGTCAGCCCGAGGGAGATGAGGGCATAGACGCTACCGATGGCAATCCCATTGGCGAGTTGTTGTATCTGCATGTTGTATGTGAGGATCTCGGAGTTTAAAGTTTTTGTGGATTTCTATGAACTCCTGTAGGGAACGGTTTGAAACCGTTCCCTACTCCAAACTCCAAACATTTGTTTATTTGGGTTACTGTTTGGGAGGAGGGGTGATGACCTCCGGATTGTCGATCACTGCGAGCCGTCGGAACTTTCCGCCTTTGACCACCTGTATCTGAACAGGCTTGACGACCTCGCCCTGGACGAAGCGGCTGATCTTGCCGGTCAGCCCATTGTAATCCTTCGTCTCAAGCAGAGCCTTCTGGATCGCCTTTGGATCGGTTCCGACCTTTGCAATGGCATTAACGAGAATCATAAAGGCATCGTAACTGGAGGCTCCGACCATATCCGCATCCTCGTTATAGGCCTTCCGGTAATTGCTTAAAAAGTTCTGAACCAACGGCCTGGGGTCATCCCGGTCCAGGTTTGTCGCAATGATCACACCCTCAGCGGCCGGCCCTGCGATCTCCAGAAATTTCGGAGAATCAAAACCCTCTTCTCCCAATATCTGGGCGGTGATCCCCAGCTCCTTGGCCTGGCGGACAATGGAGGCCCCTTCATTATAATATCCCGCGGCAAAGATCAGTTCGGGGTTGCCTTCCTTGATCCGGGTAAGGAAGGGACGGAAGTCTTTTTCCCCGGGGAATTTATACATCTGTTTGGTCAGGATCGCGGAACCCAGCTTTTCGGCCCTTGTGGCAAACCCTGCAGAGATCGCCCTCCCAAAGTCATTGTCCATTGAGATGATAGAGATTTTTTTCGCCTTCAGGTTCTTGACGGCAAATTCAGCCGCCGCGGCTCCCTCGACCTCGCCAAGATACCCGTTCCGGAAGATAAAGTCGTTCGGTTTCTTCTGAGTCGGGTCCCATGTGACATCAGGATGGACAGCATACCCTGCTACCATGGGCATTCCGGCCTTCTGGAAAATGGGAGCGGTCACACGGGTAGGACCGCTATAGGATCCGCTGACGACACCCACCACCTTATCCTTCTCAATCAGTTTATTGGCGATAGCAACCGCCTCCTGGGGATTCAAGCGGTCATCATAGGTGATGAGTTCCACTTTCTTTCCCTTGATCCCTCCTGCCTCATTCACCTCTTTCAGCCCCAGTTCGACTGCATGTTTGGCGCTCATGCCATCGGCTGCGGCCGGCCCGGTGATAGGCGCGAAGAATCCGATCTTGATCGTATCCTGTGCCTGAACCGCTCCTGCTGTGAAAAGCAGGGGGAACACTAAAAGTCCAAAAACGATACCCGCCAATCCTAACCTTCTCATACCTAAACCCTCCTTTCTCAGCCCCCCCTCCCACCCCTCCCCCTCAAGGGGGGAGGGTGAGGGTGGGGGTGATGTCATTTCATTTACTATGTTTGTATAGGTATGAATCTATATAAGAAAAAGGGGGTCAAGTCAAGAGGCTTATGGGAGGGGAGATTTTTTTTGGGTCTTTCAAAATGTTAGAAGGAATTTATAGATTTAACGTATAAGATTCTACGCCTCGTCCTGGACCTCGCTCGGAATCCAGCTTACAGCGGGACTCCGGGACAGCCTTTAAATAATCCTCATTAACCTCCCCCTTTGTAAAAGGGGGATTGAGGGGGATTTTAACAGGTCTCAAATCCCCCCTTACCCCCCTTTTCTAAAGGGGGAAATAATCCTGTTGGGGCGACATCGACAATCTTTTGTCGATATCAATGCACTAAAACTCCGAACTCCGAACTTCATTTGATCACCCTTTTCTCCCGCCAGAGCCGGTCGAATTCATTCTGATAAGAGTTCGCTAAATCGTTATCCTGGATGATCAAAATACTTTCGTAATCTCCTCGTGCCGAACCTTCCGACCAGTCATGGGAGCCTGTGATGATCTTCTTCCCATCGAGGATGGCAAAGCGATGGTTCATCGCCCCCTTCTCTTTTCCGCCGAGGGTCTTGACGGAGATCCCCCGTTTGATCAGAAAGTTGATCCGGGAAGATTTTATCCTGGCCTGTTTTGAATCCGTGACCACCCGGACCTTCACGCCCCGCTCCTTTGCTTTGACCAGGGCCTGGACCAAATCGGCAGAAGTGATCTCATAGAGGGCAAGGTCAAGGGTCTCAGAAAGTGTCTCGATCTCCTTCAGGAGGGCTTCCCGGATATTGACCTCTGCGGAAAAGAGGGCTTCGGTTTCTGCGGTCGCCGGAGAACCGGCAAGGAATAATGATAAAAAGAGAAGGGTAAGGAAAATTCTCTTCATCTCTTTCCATCGCTGATCATGTTACTCGATTTATAGAGAAAATAGGCGGCAACTCCATTGAAGATGATGAGCACCGAAATGGCCAGCCACAGAGGCCCGTGGAGATAGATGAAATAAGAGAGGGAAAAGCTGGTCAGAATGAAGAGGCTTCCCAATATATAAATGATATATTGCCTCCACCTGAAAAATTCCTTGATCTCCTTGAGCCCGTCCATGAAGTAAAGGATGAAGAGGATCAGGGCAATCAGGACAAAAGAGAAGAGGACAAAGTAAAGAAAATTCGTATTGATGGAATGGGGGTCATGTAGCATGGAACCCATAATCGTTACCCGGCTTAATATATTCTGTCATCAACTCAAAAAATAAGTCAAGCTAAATTCGTTTCTCATTGGACTCTATCGTCTCAGCGACGATTTTTAATATCTGATTAAAATCAAAAGGTTTTGAAATTAAAAAGTCAAGGCCTGCCTCTTTTATCTTATCCTGACTCAACTCCATTCCCCATCCTGTGATCATTCCGATCGGCGTCCGTGGACTCATCTCTTTGATTCTCTTACAGACCTCCCAACCGGACAACCCTGGCATCCCTAAGTCGGTGAGAACCATATCAAATTCCCCTTCTTTGAAGAGCTGAATGCCCCTCTCCCCATCCTCGGCCACAGTCACCTGATGGTGAACCTGGGCGAGCGTCCGGGCAAGTACACTTCTAACAGTCTCTTCATCATCGATGATCAGGATCCGGGCCTCCTTCCCCTTTATTACGGTTAAAGGAGAAACCGCCTCTTCCCTCCCTTCTCCTCCAATAGGCAGAATAATGGTAAAGGCGGTTCCGGATCCGACCTTGCTTTCCACTTCGATCTCCCCGCCGAAACGCTTGATGATGCCGTAGGACATGCTTAATCCGAGACCGGTATTCGAAAAAGGCTTGGTCGTGAAGAAGGGTTCAAATATCTTCTTCCTCACCTCCTCATTCATTCCGATGCCGGTATCAGCGATCCGGATATGGACACTACCATCTTTCTGAAAGGTTCGAACCTCAATCCTTCCGCCCTCGGGCATGGCCTCAATGGCATTGAAGATCAGATTGGTGATGACCTCTCTCATCTCGGAGTTGCTTCCCCCTACGGGCGGAACTTCTCCCAGATTTGAAATCATTTCGATCTGGATGCCTCTGCCCTGAGCCTCGTCCTTCCATTTCGGCCTGGTCAACTCTATGACATCTTTAATGACCGCATTGACATCCACCTGGAACAGTTCCTGATGTGCCCTTTTCCTTGTAAATTCCTGAAGTCGCTTGACCGTTTGAGCGCTATCCCTTGCCACCTTCTCAATCGTTTTGAGAGACTCCCTCACCTCCTCTTCCTGAACGCTATAGAGAAGGAGTTGGGTATTGCCGAGAATTGCCGCCAGGGCATTGTTAAAGTCGTGCGCCACACCGCTGGCCATCTCTCCCAGGGCCCGGAGCTTTTCAGTCTGAAGCAACTGCTCCTCCATTCTTTTCCCTTCGGTGATGTCCTTTATAAAGGCGATGGTGTGGATATTCCCCTGCGAGTCCTTGATGATGTTCGAACTGATCTCCGCATTTCGGATCTCCCCATCTTTCCTGACCACATTAAACTCATATCTGGAAGTCACTGCCTCCCCCCTCTGCCTGCGAATATACCGGTCTGTGACAAGGGCTTTGCTCTCTTCATCCAAGACCTCTCGAAAATCCATCCCGATCAATTCCTCTAAGGGGTAACCCATGATTTCTGCCATCCTCTTATTAATGTATCGAAATCGGTTATCCATGCCAATCACACAGATGCCATCATGGGCGCCCTCCACCACGGCCCTGTATTTCTCTTCGGAGCCTTTGATCTCGGAAAGCAGAAGGGCATTCTGAATGGAGATGGCCAGCCCGGGCACAATCTGCCTGATCAGATCCAAATGCCTTTCATGAAAATAGTCGGGTTCCCGGCTTCCGAAATTAAGGGTCCCGATGACCTTCCCCTTATACTCCAGCGGGAAAACCAGAGAGGACCGGATCCCCTCCTGGAGCAGTTTTTCATTAATCCAGGAATCCTTGATGGCTGTGTCCTTTACTATCACGGGGGCTCCTGTATCCACCGCCTTCCCAAAGGCCGTTTTTTCTTTCGGATAAACCACCCCCTCTACTAACTCCCCGGCCTCATAGTCTTTCTCCAATGCAAAATATCGAAACCCTTCTCCTCGCTCTTCTAAAAGGGTGATGGTCATCCTTTCAGAATCGAGTACCCTCTTTAATTCAGAATGGACAGCCTTCATCACCTGCCTCACATCGAGGCTGGAGGCCAGGATTCTATTGATATTATTTAGAACCTCTTTCTCTATCTCCAGTCGTTTCTCTTCAGTGATCTCCCTTGCCAGATCCACGACCCCGGTAACCTCTCCAACCTCATTATAGACAGGAAAGGTAAAGTACCGAAATATACCATTTAAATACTTACTCTCTCTTTCCCCTGATGCTGGTTTCTTTGTTCTTAAGGTCTCAGAAACATAGCACCCCTCACATGGCATATTCCCCTGATGGAGGGTCTCAAAACATCTCTTCCCGATCATCTCTTCTGGTTTCATCCCGTACCGCTTAAACGCTGCTTTATTGGCACGAATAATTCGATAATCTCTATCTCTGATGGTAATGAGGTCTGTCACGGCATCGAAGGTCGTTTCCCATTCTGATTTTGCTTTCGCCACATTTGAAAAAAGTTTGGCATTCTCAAGGGCGAGGCCGATCTGATTTCCAAGGCTCTCCAGCAGGTGGATTTCCCTGGGTGTGAGGTTACGCACGGAACGACTCGACAGGGTAATAGCGCCGATTGCTTTCCCTTTGCTGAGGAGAGGGACACCAACCAAAGTTTGAATCCCCTCCTCTACTAAAGATGGAAGGATTCGCGGGGATGGGTATTCATTGATAGAGAGCACAATGGGCCGCTTTAACTCAATAGCTCTTCCACACACCCCTTCGCCATATTTAAGAACTTTCACGCTTTCAGCCAAAACGGTCGAGTATCCTTTATAAGATTTAAGTTCAAGGGACTCCCTATCTTCACTATATAGATAGATTCCCCCCATTTCGAGCCCTGTTAGATTCGATGCCCTTTCTAATGCAATTGGAAAGAAATCATTAAGGTCGAGAGCTTGATTGATCAAAACGCTCAGGTCATAAAGGGTCTGTAATTCCTCTTTCCTTTGGAGCAGTTCTTCTTCCACCATTTTCCGTTCTGATATATTTTTAATCGTGCCTTCATAGCCGACGATATCCCCTGAGGGATCTTTTCTTATGTTGGCTGTGATTAAGACATCGATTGGGGTTCCATCTCTTTTCTTTAATTTGGCCTCAAAGTCTTTGACAAATCCCTCTTTTTTGATCTCGGTTCTGAATCTTCTTCGTTCTTCGGGATTGAGGTAAGTATCTCTTACTTGAATTTGCATAAGTTCTTCTTTGCTTCCGTAGCCAAACATCTCCACCCCTGCTTGATTGACACCGATGAATCTTCCATCCACAGAAGTGATATAAACCATGTCTTTTGAGTCTTCGAAAATCTTTCGGTACTTCTCCTCCGCCTCTTTTAACGCCTCGTGAGATTCTTTTAAATTCTGAATCATCTGATTGAAGGATTCTGTGAGAACTCCAACCTCGTCCTGGGTGGTGGCCCGGATATGGGTATCCAAATTTCCCTTTGCGACCTCTCCCATTTCTTTGGACAAATTCTTTATGGGTAGGGTAATTTTTCTTGTTAACAAGAGGCTAAAGATGACCGCCATTGTGAAAGCAATCAAAATCCATTTCAAGGAGGTATGGGTAATTTGTTTAATAGGCCCATAAGCCTCCTCCACTGGAACCTGAACAATGACTATCCAATTCAAAGTTTCGATTCGTTTATATACATTCAAAAACCTCTCACCTGAAGGCCATCCCCACTCGAATACTGACTCTTTTTGGATGTGACAACGGGTCCCACAGAGATAACTCACATTTTCCTTCATCAAGACCCGTCTCGCTTCTGGATGAGCAACGAGCGTCCCTTCATTATCGACCACATAAGCAAACCCCTTCTCTCCTATTTTGGTTTCCGAGACGACATCCCATAAACATTGAAGATGAATTTGGGCCGCCAATATACCAATGGTTTTCCCTTTATATTCCTCAATGGGTAAAGCGATTATCATTAATGGTATTTCATCTTGGCTCACACGGACTTCCCCATAAAACATCTCGCCTTTAGATGCAACTCGAAACATCTCGCTCTTCGATTGGTCTTTCAGATCAGATGGCCCCATCACTTTGTATTTTGAAACCTTGACCGTCTCCCGTCCTTTTTCATTCAATAAAGTCAATTCCATGAGGGAATCATTTCGGTAAAGGAGATTTTCTAAATGTCCCTTTGTATGGGATAGGCCGCTCTTTCTAAAATTTTCGTCCCTGGCAAGGAAAAGGAGGTTACTGGTGACCTTATCGAAAAAAGCCTCCATTTTTTCCACAACCATATTGGCTTTCATCTCCCCCATCTCAAAGATCGATTTCTTCAAATCTTTTTGATAGATTTGAATGATGCTGAAACCTGCAATGGCCAGTGGAATGGTGGCTAAGAGGATTGAAAAAACCATCCATTTCAATGTCAGGCTATTTCTAACTTTTCCTATCACCACTCTCGCCTCTCCCCTTCACCCTCCCCTCCCCCCTCAGGGGAGAGGAATAAGGTGAGGGGTGGTTCACTCAATTACCCGGTGGGCTAAACTCCCCTCACCCTCCCCTCTCCCTGTTGGGGAGAGAATTGCGGTGAGGGGTTCTCTTATTCAATTACCCGGTGGGTTAAACTTAAAAAATGAGGGT
>DYHU01000012.1:24901-26969 GCA_020724025.1 Syntrophorhabdus sp.
GGTGAGGGGTTCTCTTATTCAATTACCCGGTGGGTTAAACTTAAAAAATGAGGGTTTAAAGTAATGCCCAATCGTTTTGCCGTCTTTAAATTTACAGTTAACCGGTGGCTCAATGGCATCTGAGAGGGAATGTCTGTTGGCTTCATTCCCTTAAGAATCTTTGCTACTATGGGTGCGGCCTGTTTCCCTATCTCTCTAAAATCGCAGTGAAGGGCCATCAAAGCCCCCAACTCCACCGCATCATCGCTGACCGTAATAACAGGGATTTTAAATCTATAAGTAATTTCAATAATTTTAAGGAGATTCTCTTTTGCGGTCAGAATTGGATCTGTGGGGATATAAATCGCATCCACTCCCTTAGCCAGAGTTTCTGTGACCGAAGGCAATCGATCCAAGTGATCCCGATGTAAGGAGCGGGAATAATGTATCAAGCCCAATTTCTTTGCCGACTGATTTGCTTCTTCAGCCGTAACGACCGCCTGAGGCTGGCAACAACAATAGAGAATTCCAAGGCGTCTTGTATTGGGTATTGCCTTTTTTAGCATCTCCAGTTGTTTCTCCATCGGAATCTTCATTGAAACTCCTGTAATGTTTTTCCCGGAAGATATCCAGGATTCGATGATTCGAGTGGCTTTTGGCTCACCGACAATGGAATAGACGATGGGAATCTCTTTTGTGGCTTCGAGGGCAACTAAAGAAGGAAGGGTGCCCAGGGCACAGATGAGATCAACTTTTTTCTCAACAAATCCTTTGGCAATCTCTTTCGCCCTTTCTCCGTTTCCTTCTGCAATCTTGATATCGAACTGAACATTCTTTCCTTCTTCATAGCCTAATCCCTTCATGCCCTCTATAAATCCCTCGCGAGTCCATGTATAGGAGATGGGAGATTCTGCCCATTGGAGGATACCAATCTGAAACTTTCCTTTCAAATTCTTCGCATCAATGGGTGTGGAAAACGTGAAGAGGAAAAAGAAAATTCCCAAATAGATTTTCAAATTCTTAAATTTCATTGGCTTGCCTCTCCTTTCAAGAACCTATTCAACTCTGATAGAAGAACTCTCCATCCTTTTCCTGCCTTGGTAGCTTTGATCCTTCCGAGATGGACATATTTAAGGAAGGTGGGTTTGGAGATCTTCAAATATTCCATTGCATCCTCTGTGGTTAATACCTGGTCTTTTTCCATTATGGACATCGAATTGCCTCCACTTTTCCAGACTTCACTTCAAAACAGCAAAATATATGCCAACAGAGGCAATATCTAATGATTAACTCGTAACTATTCGAATTTTTAAGGTTAAATGTTTTTTTGATAAGTTGCGGTAAACTGGGGAAAAGTCGAAATAAAGCGACAAACTGTCAAAAACTGGAATACTATTGCCAGGGGAAGGGATGGTCGTCATTCCTTGTGTAAACAGGAATCCAGAGAAAAGGAACTGGATTCCCCCGTATCAAGTACGGGGCAGGCTCAATCAATCAAGTGCGGAATAACAAAACAATACAAAGATGAAAAAAAAGAAGAGTAACAAAGGAGGCCAAAAAGGAAGGAACCTACATCTTGAAATCACCAAAATCTTCCGAACTCATATTCTCGATAATCGTTTTCAGCTCATCCTGTTCGTCCAGAAATCGGGTGGCCAGGAGTCCCAGGCTTTTCGTCGCCTCAACAACTGACTGGGCGATAAAAATGGGCGCCTTTACCCTGACCGCCAGGGCAATGGCATCACTCGGCCTGCTATCCACAACGAGCTCTTTCCCCGCAACATTGAAATAGAGTTTGGCGTAAAAGGTATTCTCCTTGATATCATTGATGACCACCCGCGTGAGGGAAGTATGCAGAGTATCAAGAATCTGCTTGAGAAGGTCGTGCGTCATGGGACGAAGCGTTACCACATCTTCAAGGCCCCTTGAAATCGCCTCTGCCTCAAATACCCCGATCCAGATGGGCAGGGCTTTCTGACCATTCAAATCCACTAAAACGACGACAGGATTCGATGCCTTCGCATCAACCACGATCCCCATGACTTTCACTTCCATCAGTTCCTGTTCCATAACATTACTCAGAAAATAA
>DYHU01000213.1 GCA_020724025.1 Syntrophorhabdus sp.
TTAGATTTTAATTATGATTTTTTCTCCGAACTCCTAACTCTGAACTCCGAACTTTGAATTTGGTTTACCAAATTCAGATACCTTTTTCCTTTGGCCACGATTTCTAAGGATCGGGTCTGTTTGCCGGTGTAATGGATATGGACCCGGAGAAGCTCACCGGGGAGCAAGGAAGGGATTCTGTCAGCCCACTCGACGGCCGTGATTCCCTCTCCATGAAAATAGTCTTCCAGGCCCAACTCCTCGGCTTCTTTCTCCTCCTCCAACCGGTAGAGGTCGATATGATAAAAGGGCATTTCCCCTTTATATTCGTTGATCAGTGTGAAAGAGGGGCTGGAAACATAAGCGGATCTTCCTACCCCGGCTCCCTGTGCCAGCCCTTTAATGAACTGAGTTTTTCCCGCTCCCAGTTCGCCCATCAACGCCACAACATCCCCACAATTAAGGAGACGCCCGATTTGTTTACCAAAGCGAATGGTCTCGGATGAACTCTTGGTCTGAAAAACCACGGATTTCATTAATGATTTCAGACTTTAAATTCTTACACATAAAATCTGAGAATTTTCTTCTAACATTTACAAATATCCACCTAAAAATGTCCCCTCCCCTCGTGGGAGGGGATTAAGGGGAGGGGGGACCGAATAATTCCTTTTGTCCACCCCCACCTTGGCCCTCCCCCGTCGAGGGGGAGGGGACTAAATTGGGGAAATTCCAAATATGTTTGTTTAGGCTTTAAACTTAAAATCATCCGGGTTGAGGTTTTCAAGCCATTCCTTCAACTGATCTCCTTCTTTTTCAAAGTCAATGGTTCTCGCCTTTTCGATCACCTCGTCCGAGACAAAAATGGGCGCATCCACGGCCAGGGCAATGGCGATGGCATCGCTGGGGCGGGAGTCGATGACGATCTCTTCTCCCCCTCGATTGAGGTGAATCAACGCATAGTAAGTGGACTCCTTCAGGTCATTGACCACGATTTTCATGACCTGAGATTCAAGGGTTTTCAGGACACTATGGATCAGATCGTGAGTCATGGGGCGATGAGAGTCGACCTTCTTTAATTTCATGGCGATCGCATTTGCCTCAAACGGCCCGATCCAGATGGGAAGCCCTGTCTTGTTTGCCAGGTCCATCAGGAGAACAACGAACCCATTCGATGAGGAATCGAATGTCAAAAACTTCACCTTCATCTCGACTAACATTCTACTCTCCTTTGATCGAAGGCGAACGGGATGAACTGAATCTTAACGAGGCGGCCACGCCATCGTTCTCCTTCAGCGTGACATTCTCTTCGACCCATTTGACTTCTCCATCCTGACGGAGAACCGATCTCATCATCTCCTCTCCCAGGTTAATGTCTATGATGTTTCCTTTGCAGAAGGGGCAGGAGGCTGAGGGATGAGGCGGCGGATGGATGAGGACGAGAGAGCCGCATCGAGAGCATATCCCCCCCGGAAGGATGAACGAGGTGAGGAGATAAAGGGTTTGAATCTGCCCTTTGTTCAGGGCCTCCAGTGTCCCATTCAGGCCAAAGGTGGCCCGTCCTCCTTGAGGCGTTCTCTCCTTCAACTCCTCGATTTGCCGGGAAACCTCTTCCTTCTCCCTCTGGAAGAGGCGCTCAAAAATTCGTCTTAACACTCTGGAGCGTTCCTCGGAAAAATCGATGGAGAAGGTGTCCGTAATCTGCTGTTTAACCCGTTCGGGAAGGAAGCTCTTAAAATTGGCAAGGGTCCGATCCTGGCCGATGAGAACAACCCTTTTCCACTTTCCCGTATCAAACAGCTCGGTCAATTGCTCGGATACTTCCTTATGGTGTTTATTCATATGATCCCGGATGTGTCGCTGGTATCTCATCTGAGCCCAGCCTCCCTGATCATGACGACCCGGGACATAACTCTCGATGGAAGATTCCGCCATCAGCCCCTCGAGAGAGATCTCAAATAGTTTGGCCGAATCGGTTTCCACCATAACGGCAAGAGTGTCCTGATACTGGGAAGAGAGCCGGACGAGAGGCCGGAGGACCGGGAGGCTGGAGAGAAAGAAGTCGTTTTCGAAGGGCATGATCGAAGGGTAGGTCAGGAATGTTTTGGCGGCGCTACAGGAGAAGATGGCAATTCCATCGACCCCTTCGTCGTAGGAACGGCGGACCAGTCCCTCCACAAACCTTTCGATCTGTTTCTGATCCTCGGGGTAGATCTTTTGCCAGTCCTCTCTCCCTTTGATCTGGTCGAACCCCTTTTTCAATTGATTCTTCGTGAAAAGACGAATGCGTTCCCTCTGCTGTTCAGAGTCCCACCGGGTGTTGAGATAGAGAGAGAAAAAAGGGTAAGATACCTCTTCGATACGGGCCAGTTTTCTGATCTCGTTCCTCATCTCCATTGAGTGCTCCAATTAAGTAGAGTCTGTTTATAAATTGTCCCCTCAATCAGGATCGTCATTCCGGCGAAAGCCGGAATCCAGTCCTTTCAAGACCTTCTGGATGCCGGATCAAGTCCGGCATGACGGAAAACGCTGTTTATGGACAGACACTAAGTAGTTGCCAACCTGTCCCCGACCTTTCGGGGCAGACCGATTTCAATGAAATCCATAAGGACAAGGTTCAAAATAGAGAGGGAGTTGGCTTCTGGATATTAACATTCAGATTTTATCAAATCCTAACAGACTTCCACAAGGGAATCAAACCCCTCTCTGGAGAAGGGCAGGGATCTTCTTGATGATGTCTGTGGCCACCAGGGATTTTTCACCCAGTTCCCGGGCCACCTCATCTCCTGCCAGCCCGTGGAGATAGACGGAAGCCTGAAGGGACGGGAGAATGTCGAGCCCCTGACAGACCAGACCGCCGATCATCCCACTGAGGACATCGCCCGTTCCTCCGGTTGCCAACCCTGAATTGCCTGTCGGGTTGATGTAAACCTCTCCTTTGGGAGTGACGATGAGGGTCCGATATCCTTTGAGGATCAGAAAGGTATGGTTGGATTGAGAGAAATTTTTACAGATCCCGATGCGATTCTCCTGCACCTCTTTTACCGTGGAATGGATCAATCTGGCCATCTCTCCGGGATGGGGCGTGAGGACAAGCGACCGGTTGGAGGTGGGGAGGAGCTTGGGTTGGGTGGCCAGCGCATTCAGCCCGTCGGCATCGATGATGATGGGAAGATCGATCGCTTTGATCAGTTTAAGGATGAGCGACTGGGTCTCTTTAAAGGTTCCGAGGCCGGGCCCGATCACAACAGCCTTCTTGTTTTCACAAAGACGGAGGACGGAGTTGAAGGCCCTCAGGCTGAGAGTCTGTTTAGGGGTTTCGGGAAGGGGTTCGGTCATCACCTCGGTCAATTTCATTTCCATGATTGCATTCAGACTCTTCGGGATGGCGAGGGTGACCAGCCCTGCCCCCATCCTCAGGGCGGTCTCACAGACCATGGCGGCTGCTCCGGTCTTTCCCACCGAGCCGGCGATCACGAGCAGGTGGCCGTAATCTCCCTTGTGGGTGTCCGGACGTCTGGGCGTGGAGAGGAACTGCCTGATTTCCTCCTCCTCAAGGAGATGAGCCTGAATCTTCTCCTCTTCCACCAGGTTTTTAGGGATGCCAATATCGATGACTTTCAAAGTTCCGACATAATCCGTTCCCGGCGAGATGAGGAGTCCCACTTTGGGCAGGCCGAATGTGACGGTGAGGGTCGCCCGTATCGCCGCACCGAGCGGTTTGCCCGTGTTGGCATTCAGACCGGAGGGGATGTCGATGGCGACGATGGGCTTATGAAGTGTATTGAGATGATCGATGACCTCCCTGTAATAACCTCTCACCTCGGCATCGAGACCTGTTCCAAAAATGGCATCGATCAAGAGGTCTGCCTTCTCCACCTCCCTCTTCACTTTCTGATAATCCTTTGAAGAAGGAACCGGGAGGATCTCTCCTTTCATGCGATGGAAAATGTAATGGTTTGTTTCCGCATCTCCCCTGAGCGACTTCGGATCAGTGAGGAGAAAGACCTTGACCGGTATTCCCCGATTCGTCAGGTGCCTGGCGATCACGAAACCGTCTCCTCCGTTGTTTCCTTTTCCGGCAATGATCGCCACCCTCTTTCTCTGGAGGTCTGGAAAGGAAGTCAGGATGGCCTCTGTGGCTCCCATGCCTGCATTCTCCATGAGGATGATTCCTGGAATTCGGTAGGTTTCGATTGCCTTGCGATCCAGTTCCTGCATCTGTTCAGCGGTCGCTACTTTCATTGTCTCTCCCCTCTAACAGGACATGAGCCACGGCGAATGGTCGGTCGTGGGAAAGGGTGAGAAAGGTCCTCTCGATCCGATGGGTTTGAAGAACCTCCTTTGCCCTTCGATGGAGGGAGAGGAGGGGTTTTCCCATGGGATCGTTCTCCACCTCGATATCCGTCCATTGAATTCCATTTCGAAGCCCTGAGCCGATAGCCTTTAGAAACGCCTCCTTAGCGGCAAATCGTGTGGCAAAGCATTCAGGAGGCCGAGTTCGATGTTGGCACCAGACGATCTCTTTCTCTGTAAAGACGCGACCCAGAAAGTGGTCTCCCCAGCGTCCCATCAGTCTTTCAATTCGTTCGATGTTGACGATGTCGATGCCGCTGCCAAAGATCATAAGTTCGGAGATATCAGTCTAATAGTCTTTTAGTCTCATAGTCTGATAGTCTATGACTTTTAGACGATATGACTATTCGACTATGCGACTATGTGACTTATTATTTAATCAGCGCAATCATCTCCCTCACTGCCCGGTCCAGCCCCACCAGGACGGCACGGGCGATGATGCTGTGACCGATATTGAGTTCCTCAATCTCCTTGATCTCTGTAATCCGCCGCACATTGACATAGTTGAGGCCGTGACCTGCGGCGATCCGGAGATTCCTCTGGGATGCCTCTCCAACAGCATCGAGAACCCTTTTTAATTCATCATCGGCCTGAGCAAGGGTCTTTGCCTCGCAATAGTGACCGGTATGAATCTCAACGGCCTCGGCTTCAACTCCTTCTGAGGCCTTAATCTGATTCTTGTCAGGATCGACGAAGAGGCTGACAGGGATGTTTCCTTGTCTGAGCCGCTGGATCGCTTTTTTGAGGGGACGGAAGTTTTTGACGACATCGAGTCCTCCCTCAGTCGTCAGCTCCTCCCTTTTCTCAGGGACCAGAGTGACGATGTCGGGTTTCGTCATGAGGGCAATGCGGATCATCTCCTCTGTGGCGGCCATCTCCATGTTGAGTTGCGTCTGAACGATCTCCCTCAGAATGCGGAGATCCCGATCCTGAATATGGCGTCTATCCTCTCTCAGATGGCAGACAATGCCGTCCGCTCCAGCCAGCTCCACCATGGAGGCGGCCGTGACAGGATCAGGATAAGCCACTCCTCTTACCTGTCTTACCGTAGCCACATGGTCGATATTGACCCCAAGTCTTGGCATGATTCCTCCTCGAAATTGTGATTTAACAATTGGCTATTAGCCATCAGCTATTAGCTTTTTTCCTTTCCAATATGTTTTTTAACTAACTCCACCAGTTCCCGGGCAACCTCATGAAGTTTCTTCTCATCCTCGCCTTCGACCATAATCCGTAGAAGGGGCTCTGTCCCTGAATAGCGGATCAGAAGCCTTCCGGAATTTTCAAGGGCTCTCTCAATCCCCTTGATCCTTTGTTCGATCTCGGGAATCTCTAAAAGGTCTTTCTTCTCCCTGACCTCCACATTGTAGAGGACTTGAGGAAGGGGTTCCATCACCTTGGCCAGTTCGTCCAACGTCCTTTCCCTTCTCTTCATGATGGCCAGGAGTTGAAGGGCGGTGAGGATGCCGTCACAGGTGGTGTTGTAATCGAGGAAGACGGTATGGCCCGACTGCTCTCCCCCAAGGTTATAGTTTCCACGAACCATCTCTTCGACGACATAACGGTCACCCACCTGGGTTCTGACCACCTTGCCTCCTGCATTCCGGATGGCCCGGTCCAGCCCCATATTGCTCATCACCGTCGTGACGACCGTCCCTTTTCTCAATCGATCTTCCGAGAGCATCTGGAGGCCACAGATGGCGAGGATATGATCTCCATCGACCTGTTTTCCGTTCCGGTCCACAAAGATGATCCGGTCCCCATCTCCATCGAGAGCTATTCCGATATCCGCTTTTTCTTCGAGGACGAGTTGGGTCACGACTTCCGGATGGAGCGAGCCGCATTGGGCATTGATATTTTCTCCATCGGGTTCAATTCCAACAGGCATCACTTCCGCCCCCAGTTCTTCGAATACGGTGGGAGCGACACGGTAGGCCGCTCCGTTGGCACAATCGAGGGTAATGCGAAGTCCGTCGAGCGTCAGATCGTTGGGAAAGGTATTTTTAAGAAAGACGACATACCTTCCGATGGCGTCATCGATGCGGTGAGCCTTTCCAATGGCGTTGGCTGTGGGGCGAAGGGAATCGAGATGGCTCGAAAGGATCAACTCCTCAATCCGGTGTTCCATTTCGTCAGGGAGCTTGAAACCGTCCCGGGAAAAGATCTTTATTCCGTTGTCGTAGTAAGGGTTGTGAGAGGCTGAGATGACCACACCGGCATTGGCCCTCATACTGGTCGTGATGAAGGCTATGCCAGGGGTGGGAAGAGGTCCGACGAGCCAGACATCCGCTCCCATGGAGCAGATGCCGGAGGCAAGAGCGGTCTCCAGCATATACCCGGAGAGGCGGGTGTCTTTTCCGACCACGATCCGATGCTGACCCTTGACCTCCTTAAAAAGGTGGGCGATGGCCCTGCCAAGCTGCATGGCCAACTCTCCGGTCATTGGATCGACATTGGCAACCCCTCTGATTCCATCCGTCCCGAA
>DYHU01000214.1:0-3339 GCA_020724025.1 Syntrophorhabdus sp.
AGCAACCCCACGACTTCCATATGATAGGTCTGCGGGAACATATCCACGAGGCAGAGTTTCTGAAGAGAGTATCCTCTTTGCGAGAAGAGATGAAGGTCCCGTGAAAGGGTGGTGGGTTCGCAGGAGACATAAATGATTCTTTCCGGACCGAGTCGTACAATTTGATCCAATGCCCTCTTGGCGCCCATCCTCGGGGGATCGAGAATAATCTGATCAGGCCTCCCCATTTTCCAGTCTTTTAAAACTTCCTCCACCTTTCCTTCAATGAAACGGACATTTCGAATTCCGTTTCTATTGGCATTGAATTTTGCATCTACAACAGCCACCCTGTTTTCTTCAATTCCCCAGACCTCTCCGACATGGAGGGCCAGAGGGAGGGTGAGATTTCCAACACCGGCATAGAGGTCAAGGACCTTCTCATTGCCCTTGCCACCGGAGAATTCGAGCACGGCCTGAATCAACTTTTCATTCTGTTCGAGATTGATCTGAGAGAAACTTCCTGGCGAGATTCGAAACGAGAGGGTTCTCTCTCTATCAGATTGTCTGAAAAAGACCGTGAAGGAAAGGTAGGGGTTACCGAATAGAGTCCATCCCTCTTTCTTCGCAATGGCGATGCCCTGGAGAATCGGGTGACCCTGAAGAAGTTGCCTTACAAAATGTTCAAGCTGTTGATCATAGGAATGAGGATGAAATAAAAGAACAACTTTCTTTTTTTCGGGGGATACATTAATCTCGATCTCCTCTATGTTTGAAAAAACATCCCGCTTCTCACGAAGTGTTAAGATAATCTGGTTGACAAGTGGATGAGAGATAGGACACTGGTCGATATCGACAACCCTGCGGGATCTTTCCTGATAGTAACCGATGGCCTTTCCTCTTGCCTTCAATTGGACCCTAACCCGGTAGGCATAAGGTTTGGGTGAAGGGACCACATGGATAGGAGGAATTTTTTCAAGCTTTCCCAACCGTTTGAGAAGTTCACTTAAAATCGTCTGTTTCATTTCTCCATGGGAGGTAGCGTCGATGTGTTGCCAATGGCATCCCCCGCACACCCCGAAGTATGGACAAGGCGGATGGACTCTCAGGGGAGAAGGTTCAACCACCCGGATCAACCTTCCCATGGAATATCTCTTCTTTTCCTCTGCGATTTCGATCCAGACCTCATCGCCTGTGACGGTATAAGGAATGAAGACAACCTTTCCATCCATCCGTGCCACGCCATAGCCCCCAAAGGCCATGGATTCGATCTTCACCTTTCTGTTCATTGCTTTTAAATACCATAGCGAAGAATGAGATTCAATCGTTCCAAGCACTTCTGCTTTCATTGACTTATCCGCCTAATTTTGTTAGATTCTTACACAATTAAAAGCATTCAAAAGAGAGGATCACTCGATTCGATGGCGTGGTTTAAGAAGGGAGAAGAGGAAGAGAAAAAAGAGAAAGAGAGGCGTGAGAACCCGAAGCTCTTCGATGAGCTCTGGTTAAAGTGTAAGTCCTGCAATGAGATGATCTACCGGAAGGTCATCGAACGGAATCTTCAGGTCTGTCCGAAGTGCAACTATCACTTTCAGATACCGGCCCGGAAGCGAATTGAGTGTCTGGTTGATCCGGGCACCTTCCTTGAGCAAGACTCAGATCTTATTTCCGCAGATCCTCTGGAATTCAAAGATTCGAAAAAGTACCCGCACCGGGTCAAAGAATCTCAAGAAACGACCGGTCAGAAGGATGCAGTCATATGCGGAGAAGCACAGTTCGATGGCGAACCGGCCATGGTCGGCGTCTTTGAATTCAATTTTATGGGCGGAAGCATGGGTTCGGTCGTAGGGGAAAAGATCACCCGTCTGATTGAGAGGGCGATTGAGAAGAGAGTCGGTGTGATCATCTTTTGCGCCTCCGGAGGAGCCAGGATGCAGGAAGGGATTCTCTCTCTGATGCAGATGGCCAAAACCAGCGCAGCCCTTGCCAGACTCCAGGAGGCAAGGCTTCCCTACATCTCCGTTCTGACCGATCCGACCACGGGGGGAGTGTCGGCCAGCATTGCCATGCTGGGCGATATCATCATCGCCGAGCCAAAAGCGATGATCGGATTTGCAGGACCAAGGGTGATCAAGGATACGATTCGAGCCGAACTTCCGGAGGGATTTCAACGGGCGGAATACCTTATCGAACATGGGATGGTCGATCTCATCGTTGAACGAAAAGATCTCCGGCACACCCTTCCCTCCCTCCTCAAAATGCTCAAGACAGATCACTAAAGGAATAGATTTGAAATGAATAAAAATGGCTATCAACGATCGCTCGACTATCTCTATGGTCTCGAAAAGTTCGGGATGATCTTCGGGTTGACCAAGGTGGAGGAGATTCTCAAGGCCGTCGGAAACCCCCATCGGGAAATCCAGGCCATCCATATCGGAGGGACGAATGGAAAAGGTTCCACTGCCGCCATGGTCGCCTCCATCTTACAAAAAGAAGGTTACCGGATAGGTCTTTACACCTCTCCCCATCTCATCCGATTCACCGAACGGGTGAAGGTGAACGGAAAGGAGATCGACAAGGAAGAGGTGGCAGACTTGACGGAGTGGATGAGAAAAAGGGTCGAAACGGCTCGCATTGCTCCTCCCTTCACCTTCTTCGATTTTACCACCGCAATGGCTTTCCTCTATTTCAAGCAGAAGATGGTCGATCTGGCTGTCCTGGAGGTGGGTCTGGGAGGAAGGCTCGATTCGACCAATGTGATCGATCCTCTTCTCTCCATCATCACGAACATTGGCAAAGACCATGAAGATGTTCTCGGCAAAGGCATCTTGAGGATTGCGAGGGAAAAGGCAGGAATCATCAAAGAGGGCCGCCCCCTCATCACAGCGGCGACACAGCCCCAGGTGCTCCGTCTCTTTTCAAAAATCTGCAGGGAGAAGCGAGCCCCCTTTTTCCGGGTCGGGAAGGAATTCCGTTATATCCCGGGAGGGGAGAGGAGTTTCCATTACGAAGGCCTCCATCGAAAACTGTGGGATATTTCTCTCAACCTCCGGGGGTCCCATCAGATGGTCAATGCCACCACCGCCCTGGGAGCCGTGGAAGTTCTGGACGATCTGGGATACCGTGTTTCGAATGAGGCCATGACCGAAGGGTTGAAGGAGGTGGATTGGCCCGGACGATTGGAGGTGGTCTGTTCCTCCCCGCGGGTCCTCCTCGATGGCGCCCATAATCCCGAAGGAGCCCTCTCTTTGAAAGAATCCCTGGAGAAAGATTTTCAGTATGACCATCTCATCCTTCTGATCGGGATCATGAAGGACAAGGATGTCCATTCGATTCTCCATTCCCTGTCTCCTCTCGCAGATC
>DYHU01000214.1:3439-6802 GCA_020724025.1 Syntrophorhabdus sp.
AGGCAGGTCTATGAGGCCCATGGAAGGGTGGAAGTGAAAAGAGGGGATCTCTTTCTTAAGGGAGATCATTCCCAACTGAATATGGCGACGAAGGATCTCGTGGCCTGGGGAAATGTTGTGTTAAGGGAAGGAGAGGATGTCCTCGAATGCGAGCGGTTGGAGATCAACCTCGATACCCGGCTGGGGAAGATCTACCAGGCCAGACTCTTTCTCAAGGATCAGAATTTTCATATCACAAGCAAGGAGGCGGAGAAATTAGGAGAGAACCGATATCGAATTAGAGAAGGTTCTTTCACCACCTGCGATGCCACACGACCCCCGTGGAAATTTACGGTCAAAGAATTGGAGGTCACCGTCGAAGGATACGGGATTGCCAAGGGTCCGACCTTTTATCTCGAAGGCATTCCATCCCTCTATCTTCCCTGGGGGCTCTTTCCTGTGAGAAGGGAGAGGCAGACGGGCTTTCTCCTTCCCCGGGTGGGATATTCGAAAAAGTACGGTCCCGAGATGAAGAACGCCTTCTTCTGGGCCATTGCGAAAGACATGGATTCCACTCTTTATCTGGATTATTTGGGGAAGAGGGGGGTTAAAGAAGGTCTGGAATACCGCTATGCCTTCACTCCGGAGACCAGGGGACAGGCCAACTTCCATTTCATCGATGATCAGGTTTTTAATAAGAATCGCTATGCCTTCTTTGGCCAGCATCAACAGAAATTTCCATACGACTTCTATTTAAAAAGCAGCATCAGTCATGTGAGCGACAACAAGTACCACCAGGATTTTGACGAGGACCTTCCAGGAGAGGCAAAGATCGATTCGAGGAGCAGGGGACAGTTAAGATCCACCCTCTTCGGAGGCAAGAACTGGGACCGGTTCAGTTTCCTGACAGAGGCGTCCGTTTTTCAGGACCTGACCAAAAAGAGTAATGACGAGACCGTTCAGAGACTCCCGCAGGTCAGTTTTCATGGACATCCGCAGTCCCTTTTCAATACACCGCTCTTCTTCGATGGCGGAGCTTCTTACAACCATTTCTGGCGGGAGAAGGGCGTGGAGGCGCACCGGGGAGACTTCTTTCCGAGACTCTTCTATCCAACGAGGCTCTTCAATGTCCTGAAGGTGGAATCAAGCGTGGGACCAAGGGAGACCCTGTATAAGTCTTTTGATGATCCAACCCAGCAGTATAAAGGATGGGAATCGCGGGAGACCGTTGTGGCAAACACGGAGATCTCAACCGAATTTTACCGGGTCTTTGATGCCACAGCGGTTCCAAAGATTTCCGGGCTTTATAAGGTGGCGAAATGGATGCATACCATCGAGCCGATGATCGGCTACCATTACAGCCCCCGGGTCAACCAGAAGGATCTTCCCAGGTTCGACGATTTGGATCGAATCCCGTATTCGAATCAGATCACCTATGGCTTCACCCAGCGTCTTGTGGGAAAACCTGAGAAAGAGGGGGTGAACTCCGGGCCTTCGGAATATGGGAAACTGAGAATCTTCCAGTCCTATAGCCTCGGAGACCCTTTCACGCGGGATTTAAAGGGCAAGGGGGAGTATTTTTCCAATATCCAGGGAGAACTCTGGTGGAATTTCAGCCCCTACCTCTCTGCCAAATGGGATGCGGAGTTCAGCCCCTATCATGGAAATTTCGAGGTCTGGAACGGACTCATCAACATCAAGGATAAGAGGGACGATGCCCTTCAAGTTCAATACCGATATGCCCAGCGCAATATCAAGGAGATCAATGCCGCCCTCCGGGTCAAACCAATCTCTCCCTTGTACCTTTTTGGTTCCATTCGCTACAATCTCCAGGACCACTGGAAAGTGGAGAATATCTATGGGGCGGAATATCAGGCACAGTGCTGGACATTGAGCCTGACGGTGGAAGATAAGGGTCGATCTCCCGATGGGACCCAGAAGAAGGAGTTGAAGTTCCAGGTCTATTTCAATCTGCTGGGCCTGGGTTCGTTGGGGAAGAAGCCTTTTTATATGAGTTTGTAAAGATGGACCACCAAAGGAGGAAGAAATGAAGGGAGTGATTTTGGCAGGGGGTTTGGGAACGCGGCTCTATCCGTTGACCAAAGTGACCAACAAACATCTGCTTCCGGTCTATGACAAACCGATGATCTATTACCCCATTCAGACCCTGATCAATGCGGGCATCGATGATATCCTGATCGTCACCGGAGGAAATAATGCCGGTGATTTTCTGAGACTGCTGGGAAACGGAAAAGAGTTCGGGCTTAAGCATATTAACTATACGTATCAGCAAGGAGAAGGGGGGATTGCTGAGGCCCTGGGTCTTGCAGAATTTTTCGCTGCCGGAGAGGGAGTTTGTGTGGTATTGGGTGATAATATCATTGAGAAGAATATTCGAAGGGCGGCGGAGGCTTTTCGAAAGCAGAAGGAGGGAGCGAAGATCCTCCTGAAGGAGGTCCCTGACCCGCATCGATTCGGCGTTGCGGAATTGAAGGGAGAACGGATTGTCCGGGTTGAAGAGAAGCCCAAACAGCCAAAGTCAAAATATGCGGTGATAGGAATCTATTTTTATGATCCCACCGTCTTTGATTTCATTAAGACTCTGAAGCCTTCCGACCGGGGAGAGCTGGAGATCACTGATGTGAACAATCGATATATTGAAAAAGGATCGATGACCTATGATATTCTGGAAGGGTGGTGGACCGATGCGGGAACCTTCGAGTCCCTGCTTCGGGCCAATCAACTGGTGGCCCAGACCGGAGCCAATAAGGTTTGACAAGTTAAGTGTCAAACCTTGGCGTTAGGTTTGAGGCTTAAGGTTAGAGGAAAAATCATTTGCCTGAAACCTTTAACCTCCAACCTCAAACATTATTTGAATGGGGAGGGAACGATGATCCACGGAGTAAGAACCAAAGCATTAAAGGTGATTCCGGATGAGCGGGGGAGGGTGATGGAAATCCTCCGGGCGGATGACGGTCTCTTCTTAAAATTCGGTCAGGTCTATATCACCACGACCTACCCGCAGGCGGTGAAAGCCTGGCACTATCACAAGGTCCAGACCGATAACATAGCCGCGGTTCAGGGGATGATCAAACTGGTCCTTTACGATCCGAGGGAAAATTCACCCACCCGGGGGGAGATCAATGAATTTTACATCGGAGTCCACAACCCGATGCTGGTCCAGGTGCCCAATATGATCTATCACGGATGGAAGTGCGTCAGCGAGGAGGAGGCGATTATCCTCAATGTCCCGACGGAAGTCTACGCTTACAGCGCGCCGGATGAATACCGTCTTCCTCCTCACGGGAAGGACATCCCCTATAATTGGTCAAGGAAGGATGGCTAAGGAGAAGCACCAAATTCCAAGCACCAAATGACAAATAA
>DYHU01000215.1 GCA_020724025.1 Syntrophorhabdus sp.
TGAGCGGAACAGGCCAGGACCTCCTGAAGAACCAGCACATCCGCCAGAGCTACCTCGGGCTTTAAATAGAGTCTGTTTATAAAGTCCGTTATTCCGTCATGCCGGACTTGATCCGGCATCCAGAAGGTCTTATCTTAGAGAAATCATGAAAGGGGGATTTGTGGAAGATAAACAGGAAAGGTGCTACGAATGTACCAATCAGGAAAACTTTCCCTTCTCGAGGTATGTAAAAAACTTAATATAACAACTTGGGATTTCTTTGACCTCCTTAAAAGGAGAGGGATGAACTTAAATGTACCACTGGAGGATTGGCTGGACTCAGGAGAACTTTAAATCGAATAGAAAGGAGGCGACGATTGAATAAAGGTGCCCTGTAGTTCAGGGCGAAGCGAATCCACCATTGTAAGCAAGGGAATATGAGCGAATACAGGCGGGTTTATGTGCCAGGAGGCAGTTATTTCTTCACCATGGTTACCTACGACCGAAGAAAAATATTAACCCAGCCCGCGAGTCTCTCACGACTGCAATGTTCTTTCGAATGGGTCATGGAACAGCATCCATTTGTCATGGAGGCTGTGGTCATTCTTCCGGATCATCTTCATTGCATCTGGCGTTTGCCACCGGAGGATTCAGATTTTTTCACTCCTTAGAGATTGATCAAGAGACATTTTTCTATGGGAAAGCAAGAGCCCTCAACAGAACGTGGAGAAAAGCAAATTTGGCAGCGACGTTTCTGGGAACATCTGCTTCGTGATGATGAAGAGGACTGGCAAAGACATATGGATTACATTCACTATAACCCGGTGAAACATGGTATGGTTATGTTCGGAATCCAGGTGATTGGCCACATAGCTCGTATCAACGCGCCCTGAAGGAAGGCTTGTATTCCGAATATTGGGGAGTGGAAGAGCCTTCGTCTATTGCGGCAATGGATCTCGAATAGTTGTGGTGGATTCGCTTCGCTTAATCCACCCTACAACAGTTCATCCTTTCAAAAAGGAGGAGGAAACCATGCAAAAGAACTCTTGTCGAAGGCGGTTTTTAGTGGAAGGAATCTTGATGGCCTTTATCCTGTTACTGTTGGTTGCATTTCCTCGGACAGCCCCGGCGGAGATTGCAATGGATCCGGCGAAAACGGCTTTGGTGCTCCTGCACTGGCAGAATGACTTTGCGACGGCAGGCGGCAAGATGGCCGGCAATTTTCCGGAGCGGCTTTCGTCAACCCGTACGATTGAACGGGTGCAGGCAGCCCTTAAGGCAAGTAGAGAAAAGGGAATGATGGTGATTTATGTCAATCTCGCCTACCGGTCAGGTTATCCCGAGTTTCCCGCAAAGCCCGCTCCATTCCTGGCTAACGTGGCAAAAACCGGAGTCTTTATCAGGGGAACCTGGGGATCTGAGGTCATCGATCCGCTCAAACCATTGCAGAATGAAATCGTGATCAACAGCTCTTCCCCGAACGGCTTTTCCTACACTGAGCTCGACATGATTCTCCGTTACAATGGAATTACAAATCTGGTTCTGACCGGACTTGGAACCAACTTTGGAGTCGAATCGACCGCTCGCGAAGCGGCAGGCAAAGGATACTTCAGCTATATCCTGGAAGATTGCTGCATTGCTTTAAGCGATGAGCTTCACAACTGGTGGATAAAACACGCCCTGCCGATGATAGGGGAGATATCTGATTCCGCCCAATACGTTGCGGCTCTGGATAAAGCCAACCCCGTTCCAAAGCGAGTCTTCTTACCTCCTCCGGCGGACCTGAGCTCCCTCGACCCAACCAGAACAGCCCTTATTCTGCTCCATATGGAGAATGACGTTGTAACGACAGGTGGCAGGATGGCTGGCCAGTTCCCGGAACGCCTTGCTGCAGCGGGAACCCTCGATCATATTGAAGCTGTGCTCAAGGCGAGCCGGCAAAAGGGAATACCGGTCATCTATATCGTTGCAGGCATGAGGCCAGGATACCCAGATATGCCCGGGGCCCTCTCCCCTCTGGCGGGTCTCGTCGTAAAAACCGGAGCTATGGTCAGGGGAACCTGGGGAGCTGAAATCAACGAACGAGTCAAGCCCCTCAAGGACGAGATCATGATCTATAACTTTGGTCCGAGTGGCTTCTGGCATACGGACCTGGACCTGATTCTCCGCGGTAAAGGGATAAAGAACGTTGTTCTCACGGGAGTGGCGACCAACTTTGTGGTCGAGTCGACAGCTCGTGATGCCGCCATGCTGGGCTATTATTTCTACGTTCTGAAAGACTGCACTAACTCGCTTCGGGACGATTTTCATAACTTTGCTCTGATGAATATTTTGCCGATGCTCGGCGCGGTAACGGATTCCAAGGCTTACATCGATGCTCTGGGAAAAGCCCGGTAGCGGTGCTTGCGAATCCAGGGAGGTTCTCCGAGGTTCTCTAATGACATGGAGGTGGATTCGCTTCGCTTAATCCACCGTACATCTCTTATTCAAAACTCGAGGCGTTGCATCGAGTTTTGTCATGAACTTCTCAAGGGCAAAAGACGTGAATCCAAACAAGATTTGTAGATTCGTAGCAAATTAGTAGGGTGGATTAAGCGGAGCCCATTATGGAGATCTCAAATGAATCTTCAATTTAAAGCCGCCTGGGAAGTTCATCTTGAAGGAACTTGGAGGCGATGGGTTGAAGAAGGATAAATAATCCTGACTTAAATAAGGCTATGAAACTTAAAATCCCTCAACTTCTCTGGTATGGTAATACTGAAATGGAGTTAAATTTCCCTCCATCCTGGTCCATCTTCTTCTGCCCGATGAAGGGGGGAGAAAAGAAGAGGCTCGGATTGAAGGAGATGGAGAGAGCCTTTTCCCATCCCATCGGTTCGAAAACCATCTCAGAATTAGCCAGGGGGAAGAAAGAGGTTGCCATCCTCTTCGATGATATGGCAAGGCCCACTCCAGTCTACGAAATTGTCCCCTTTGTGCTCAGGGAACTGGAGAAGGCAGGGATTTCGGACCAACAGATCCGGTTCATTGCGGCCCTGGGAGCCCATGGGGCACATACGGCCAACGACTTCAGGAAGAAATTAGGGCATGAAGTCCTGGATCGATTTCCTGTCTATAACCATCACCCCTTCGATTATTGTACTCCTCTGGGCAAGACCAGACAGGGCACACCTGTCTCCATTAACAGAGAGGTGATGGCCTGCGACCTGAAGATCGGGATCGGTTGTATCGTGCCTCACTCCTTCTCCGGTTACGGAGGGGGCGGGAAGATCATTCTTCCAGGTGTGGCCCATATCGAGTCCATCACTTACAATCACGGCCTGATCAAAACCCATCCGGACTGCGTCGGTCCGGGTAGGATTGACGGAAATATCCCTCGCCTTGACATCGAAGAGGCAACACGAATGGCCGGACTCGATGTGAAGATTGATGCGATCCTCAATCTCCGGGGAGAGATCACGAGCCTCTTTGTCGGAGATCCCATCCTTGAGCACCATGAAGGGATGAAGCTCGCAAAGGAGGTCTATGCGACCGCTCCGGCAAAGAATATGGATGTCGTCATCGTCAATGCCTTTTCAAAGCCGAACGAGAATGCCATCGCTCCCTTCATTGGAATTCCTTCGTTGAAAGAGGAGGGAGGAGATCTCGTGATCATCGCCAATGAACCGGCAGGGCAGGTCGTCCACTATCTCTTCGGAGAATTCGGAAGATGCCGAGAAGGGGGATTGAAACTTCCTCAACCCCTGCCCACAAAGGTGAAACGGTTTATCGTCCTTTCGCCCTTTAAGGATCATGTGGGGGCCTGTTTCTTCGGCAAGGTGCCTTCGATCCTCTGGACAAAGACATGGGAGGAAGTTGTGGAGCTTCTACGGGCGGAGTGGAAAGACAGTGCAAGGGTGGCGGTCTATCCGGATGGAACGATACAGTATTTTAAGTGACTAAAGTGAACTAAAGTTACAAGTGAGCTAAAGTTGACTTTGATGGTCTCGTAAAAAGTCTGAAAAGGCTATTTTCTGTCATTCCTGCGCAAGTCCCGCTCTTAGCGGGATATTTTCATGTAGTTAGAATTTTCTGGATTCCCGTTTTCACGGGAATGACGACTTTTTACGATTCCATCAACTTTAGGCACTTAAAAAAGGCGCAAGGCAGAACGCAGAAGGAAGAGAGACGATAGACGAAGGGCAGTGAACAATGGACAATATACGATGAACAATAAACACTAAACGATGAACAATGAACAATAAACTAAATTGAGCGATTCTCCAGTGTCATTGCGAGGCGAAGCCGAAGCAATCTCGTTTTAACAGGAGATTGCCACGCACCCTTTCCCGCCTTAAGCGGGACTCGCAATGACGGATAATTAAAGGCTCTCCACAAAAATCGCTCAATTTAGGAATAAACAAACTGACCGCGGACTAACAGGAGGAATCGGTGGCTACTCAATTTAGGAATGGCAATGTCATTGTTGGAAATGGAGAAGTGATTGAGAAGGGAACGGTTGTGGTTGATGGAAATTTAGTGAAGTTCGTTGGGCCTGCTAAGAGATATCCATCTTCTAAAAGAGATACGGTATTCGATATTTCAGGGAAAACCATCCTTCCGGGTTTGATCGATGCCCATATCCATATCTGCCTGGATGGGAGTCCGGATCCGATGACTTCTGTTTCAAAGGATTCCGTTCCTCAACTTACTTTGAAGGCTGCCTACTTTGCTCGCCGGACATTAGAAGCCGGAGTGACCACCGTAAGGGATATGGGAGGAAGAGACTATATAGATATTGCCATCCGGGACGGCATTGAATCAGGATTCCTTGCTGGGCCGAGAATGCTCTGCAGTGGTAAACTGGTCTGTATGACAGGCGGCCATGGATGGCAGTTCGGCCGGGAAGCGAATGGGACGGACGAGGTGAGAGCGGCAGTGAGGGAGCAACTCAAGGCTGGAGCGGACCTGATCAAATTAATGGCGACCGGAGGGATCATGACCAAAGGGGTGGAACCTGGTTCAACCCAATTCACCTTAGAGGAGCTGATCGCCGGTGCGGAAGAGGCCCGAAAGGCCGGAAGACGAACAGCCACTCATGCTCAAGGAACGGAGGGGATTAAAAATTCTCTCTGGGCCGGGATTAATTCTATTGAACACGGGTTCTTTTTAGATGATGAAGCCATAGAATTAATATTAGAGATGAAGGCCTTTGTTGTTCCCACCTTAAGCGCTCCTTATCACATTATCAAGGCAGGGGTTCGAAGGGGAGTGCCTGCCTTTGCCGTGGAAAAGTCGAAATCAGTGATGAAAAATCATTGGCAAAGCGTTAAAAAAGCCCATAAGGTAAGAATCCCCATTGCCATGGGAACAGATGCAGGGACCCCTTTCAACCGCCATGGTGAGAATTTGAAAGAGATGGAATTACTTGTTAAAATTGGATTCACTCCAATGGAGGCCATCATTGCCACTACAAAGACTGCCTCAGAAGTTCTGGGTTGGGAGAAGAAGATCGGAACTCTTGAAAAGGGAAAACTGGCTGATCTCGTTATCATAGATGGGGACCCTCTTGAGAATATCAGTCTCCTGCAGAATAAAGAAAAAATAACGGCTATTATGAAGGAGGGGCGTTTTTACAAGTGTGAGTTATAAATAGTCGGGGAGGATGTTAGCAAACCTTACATTAAAGAAAGGAGGAGAGAGATGAAAAAGTTCAGTATCTTTACTAAAGCACTCGTTTTTGTGTCCATGTTGATAGCGGGGGCAGGGTTCTTCCTTGTCCCGTCTGCCAGGGCCCAAATCAGCGAACTCAGAATCGGCATCGGCATCGATGCCGATACCCTTAACCCGCAGGAGCAGACCACGACTCTGATTCAGAATATGTGCGATCTGGTCTACGACACTCTTTTTTATCAGACTCCGGATGGAAAACTGGAGCCAAGGCTGGCAACCAGCTACGAGGCGAGCAAGGACGGCCTGACCTACACCATTCGTTTAAGAAAAGGGGTCAAGTTCAGTGATGGGATCCCTTTTGACGCCAAGGCCCTCAAGATCACACTTGATCGGGCCATTGATCCGAAGATGCGGGTGCCCCTTCGTTTTGCCATTGCCATGATCAAGGAGGTGAAGATCGTCGATGACCACACCGTCCGGATCGACCTCAAGTATCCATTTGCACCGTTCGTTCCCACACTCTCCTTGACCATCTGCAGTCCTATTTCACCGGCCGCTATCGAAAAATATGGCGAGGACGTTCGTGCAAACCCTGTTGGCGCAGGGCCTTATATTCTCAAAGAGTGGGTGAAGGGTGATCGAATCGTGATGGTTCGTAATGAAAATTATTACGGTCCCAAACCGACCGTTGCCAGGCTGACTTTCAAAATCATACCTGAGACAGCCACCCGTGAGGCCATGCTCAGGACAGGCCAGATCGATGTCTGTTATAAACCATTGCCTTCCAATGTGGCCGCACTCAAGGCCGATCCCAACATCACGGTCGAAATGCCTCTCTCCACGAGGACGATCTTCATGGGATTGAACTACAGAAAGGGCGTGACCCAGAACAAAATGGTCCGGCAGGCCTTCAACTATGCCGTAGATAAGAAGGCCATCGTCAGTAAGATTCTCTTTGATACGGCTGTTCCCATGGACGGGCCGGTGTCTTCGATCCTCTTTGGATATTATAAAATGGCGCACCAGTATGAATATAACCCTGAAAAAGCCAAAGAACTTCTGAAGAAGGCCAATTTCGACTTCAGTAAGACCGTGAGCATGCGGACACCCCAGGGCCGTTATCTTTTCGACCAGCAGGTATCCGAGGCCATCCAGGCTTATCTTC
>DYHU01000216.1:0-1765 GCA_020724025.1 Syntrophorhabdus sp.
GCCATATACATATATATGATTGCATACATATTCAAAAAAGTCAAGTATTTATACATTTTTCATCCCAATCGACCAATATTGTCATGGATAAAAATTTGCCCCCTAATTGCATTCTCGCTTTAGCAAGTCATTGAAGGAATGTAAATCAAACCTGCTGAGGCCGCTGAAGGGGGAAGATGAAAGGATGGAATGATGGAATACTGGAATAATGGAAGATTGGAAAGGAAAAAGACTGATGAAAGAAAATTTAAAATCATTTATAGAAACATAAATTTCCCATATTGAGCAAAATGGTCATCAAAGGCAAAGACCATATTGATCTTCAGACGTTCCATCAATGCGAAAGAAGTGCAATCAGTAAAACTAAAACCTTTGTCTTCATATTTTAAAAATAGTTTCCAGGCCATGTCTTCATCCTTTTCGCTTATCCGAATCAATGTCGCCACTTCTTGATTCCATAACTTTTCGCCAAATTGGACGGCAATGGTAGGCCCTAATTTTGTTTTAAGCAATGTTAAGGTTTCATCAAAAATGTAGTTGCTTGTCAAAAGTGGACGACCCAAATTCTGGATCTTGGCTACCGCAGCCATATGGTCTCGGTCACTCTTATCAACGGTTGCATACCAGGCACTTGTATCGACGAAAATTGTGTCTTTAACCATAAAGGTTAAACCTTTTGATACAGATAGTTATCGTGTTTTCTTGCAACATTTGTCAAACCACTTTTCCCAAGACCGGCGATTTCCAAAAGGACCTTTTTCTGAGCCTCGACCATCGATTCATCATCTTGAGAGAGGATTTCTATCTTCACCCGCTGAAGATTTTTGAGATGAGTCTCTCTCAAAGGTTTAAATATCCCATTTTCAAAAATAGCTTCAATGACTTTCGACATACGAAAAACCTCCTTAAAGGATTTAAAATATCTTACTGCTAATGAAAATTTAAGTCAAGTAGGGAGAGGAATGGGTAAGGAAACAAAAGAAATATTGGAAGACTGGAATGATGGAAGAATGGGAAGGAAAAACGGAATATTGGAAAAATGGAGTAATGGAATGATGAAAAGAGGCATTCTTTTTCTGATTTTTAATATGTTGATGGCTATGGTGTTTTATAGCCCGCTGAGGGACTTACTTAAAATGTCCTCGAGGAGTGAACTTTACTCCCACATCGTTTTGATTCCATTCGTCAGCGGATATTTCTTCTACCTGAGGAGAAAGGAGATATTGTCCGGAGCAGAATATTCCTACCCCTGGGGAGCTACCCTGATCATATCGGGGATCTTTCTGTTTTACATAGGATCAACTTACAGGGCCAATTTTAATCAAAACGATTATCTATCCCTGACGATCTTTTCGGCCGTAACCTCCTGGATTGGCGGTTTTATCTTCTTTTATGGAAAAAAGGCATCCCGGTCAGGGATGTTCCCCCTTCTGTTCCTCTTTTTTCTGGTTCCGATCCCGACCCTGCTGGTAGAAAGGATCATTCTTTTTTTGCAAATAGGTTCCACGGAGGTGACCGATATACTCTTCAAGGTGACAGGGGTCCCTATTTATAGAGAAGGGTTCACCTTTCATCTCTCGGCAATAAGCATTGAGGTTGCAAAGCAGTGCAGTGGTATCAGGTCGAGCATTGCCCTTTTTATCACCGGGATTATTGCGGGACAACTTTTTCTTCATACGGGCTGGAAAAAATGGATTTTACTGCTCGCAACAATTCCCATTACCATTTTAAAAAATGGCATGAGGATTGTAACCCTTTCATTATT
>DYHU01000216.1:1865-4575 GCA_020724025.1 Syntrophorhabdus sp.
AGTGACAAAGGGCAGAAATGAGAGATTTCTTTGAAATGAGTGTCTAAGGAAAGCAATCTGATCTGTTCATCATGGGCTGCAACAGCAAGGATCAAGTCAACAATGCTGAAAATTTTTCCACTACGCGCTGCTTTATGGCTAACAAGGCCTGCATGGTGATAATGCGACCGAGTTATTTCGACATAATATCAATGAGATGGAATTACCCCCCATAACTGATGCATTACAAGAGGGAAAAAAAGAAAAGGAGAAAGGCCATAATGTCGGATTATTCCATCAGTCCGACCGGTGAAAAGTTCCCGCTACCGGGTCCGGAAGACTACATTAAGGAATTCGATCGTCTGAAAGAATTGGTAAAAAGTCAACGCGCCCTTGGCCGGGAGATCGTCGTCGTGATGGGTGTGGGGTTCGTAGGCGCTGTGATGGCCGCAGTGGTTGCCGACGCGCATGATAAACAGGATAACCCCTTGAAGTATGTTATTGGAATGCAGCGGCCCAGCACTCGAAGTTACTGGAAGATCCCTTTGCTAAACCGCGGGCTTTCACCGGTAAGCGCCGAGGATCCTGAGGTGGCCCGGATGATCGACCGGTGTGTCAATGAAAAGAAGACACTCACTGCCACGTATACCTACGATGCCTTAAAGCTTGCCGATGTCGTCATCGTGGATGTCCAATGTGATTATCTAAAGGAGTCGCTTGGTAATGTCAGGGAGGGCCGGGCGGATATGAATGCCCTGGAAGAGTCATTTGAGATCATCGCGCAAAACATCAGTCCTCAGACGTTAGTCCTGATTGAGACTACCGTTGCCCCGGGCACGACCGAGCAGGTGGCCTATCCGATCATTAAGAAGATATTCAGAAAGCGCGGTATAGAAAGTGAACCGATGTTAGCCCATAGCTTTGAGAGGGTTATGCCTGGAAAGAATTACGTTGCGAGCATCCGCGACTTCTGGCGTGTATGTAGCGGGGTAAATCAAGAAGCCACCCGCAGGGTGGTTAAATTCTTAAGAGAGGTCATTAATACTGACCGGTATCCCCTCACTGTTTTGGACCGTCCGATTGAATCCGAAACGGCAAAAATAGTGGAAAACAGTTTTCGGGCTACGATCCTGGCTTTCCTCGATGAATGGAGCCTTTTTGCAGAGCAGAATGGCGTGGACCTGATCAAGGTCATCAATGCGATCAAAGTTCGACCTACCCACAGCAACATCATATTCCCCGGCCCTGGTATAGGGGGTTACTGCCTTCCCAAAGATGGCGGTTTGGGAATATGGTCTTATCGACACATCCATGGGTTCGAAGATGATATCTTCAAAATTACGCCTCTTGCCATTGATATCAATGATACGAGAGCGCTCCATGTAGCCCAGCTTACGCGCGATGCCCTTCGAAATATGGGGCGACCCATTGCCTCTGCAGAAATTCTGGTTCTGGGGGCTTCCTATCGTGAGGATGTGGGTGACACTCGATACAGTGGTTCTGAGTTGATCGTACGGCGTTTGACGGAGATGGGGGCAGAATTGAAAGTTCATGACCCTTATGTTCTTCATTGGTGGGAGTTTGAGAAGCAGAATGAGTATCCTGCTTCATCACATAGTTTGAAAAAATATTTCAGAGGTCAGGAAAAACTAAAAGACCTCCGTATCGAACAGGATATGGAAAAAGCGTTGGAAGGAGCGGATGCCATCATCTTTGCCGTCAGACACAAGCATTACTTGAATCTTGATCCGGACGGGATTGTCAAGAACGCTGGGGGACCGATAGCAGTGATTGACTGCTTTGGTATCCTGGACGATGAGAAGATAAAACGCTACTTCGAGCTTGGGTGCGAGGTGAAAGGCCTGGGCCGGGGCCACGTGAAGAGGATCAAGGATCAGGTCCGCGAAGAAAAAGAAAGAATGCTGCTTACATCCGGGAGGCGCAAGTCGCAAGTTGTAAGTGGTAAGAGTTAACTCATTAACTCACACATAATTCATCACTCAGAACTGACCTATTTTGGACAAGAGTGAAAGAAGATGCTAAAATGGTTTTAAAGGTTTTTAATGAACCCAGCATCCGGAGGGGTTAAGCGAAAAAGGGAAGTGGCCCCATTTTCATTCCCCTGGAAATCATCAGATGGAGGTGGACATTTTCATGAGCAAGCTTTTTAAGATTCCATTGGTCTTAGAGCCTCAGAAGGAAGGGGGATGGACGGTGACAAGCCCTGTTCTTCCTGAACTGATTACGGAGGTTGACAACCTTCAGCAGCTTGATGAAGTTGTTCGTGATGCGATAAATGCGGTGATAGAGCTCTATGAAGACACTGGCAAAGAGTTCCCCTCTGCCTTGATCGCCGAAGGGACAAAATCACCCGTTTGGTTTGAGTCTCTCATCTTAGCAGGGCAATGAATTATAGAGAATTTACGAGAAGACTTCAGGTTTTAGGTTGCAAAGAAATTCCAAGGAGAGGAGGAGGGTCGCACCGGAAGTGGATCAATCCAGCTTCGGGGAAAGGGACAGTAGTTCCGGATTGGGGGAATAAAGATCTTAAACGAGGTACAATCCGGGGTATTTTGAAGCAATTGGGGATAGACATTAAGGACTTTGAAAAGGCGTAATCCTTGATCAGTTCGGTCAAAGCCAGAAGCTGTCCGAAATTAGCACAACGGGTCTCATTTAGTCTTATTACCTTATTTACTCAATAAACTCAAAGAACCGCAGCGCCGCAACA
>DYHU01000216.1:4675-6690 GCA_020724025.1 Syntrophorhabdus sp.
GGCGTTGGCCGTACTGGTGTTGTTCCGTGACCATCGATCCTTTGTGCACAGGGTTTTTGCGGCTGGAATGATTGTCCTTGCACTGGAAGCAATGCTTAACGGCCTGAGCGTCCAAACCCAACTGGCTGAAGCCCTCATTCAATGGCAGAGGATTCGCCTCGTGGTCGGAGCTTTTATTCCCCCGATCTGGCTCATTTTTGCCCTGAGCTTCACGCGGGAGAATTACAGGAAATCCCTTGAAAGAATGAAGTGGCTCCTCATCACCTGTTTTGCGATTCCTCTTATTCTCGGAATGGGCTTGAACAAAGACCTGATTCGGGGAGTTGTTCTGAACGAGTCTGCGGTATGGATTATCGGGCTCGGGTGGCCGGGGCATCTCCTGCAAGTATTTGCCCTTCTGACGATCGTCATCGTCCTGATGAGTCTTGAGCGAACTCTCCGGTCTTCAAGGGGCCACATGCGATGGCAGATCAAATTCATGGTTGTTGGACTGGGAAGCCTGTTCGCAGTCCGCATTTATACAGGCGGCCAGACCGTGCTGTTCCGAGCTGTGGACATGGGTCTCGAGGTTGTCAATGTCGTAACCCTTATGGTAGCAGGGGCCCTGATGATCCGGTCTCTCCTACGCCTGCGGGTTCTGAGCGTTGATTTCTATCCTTCCCATACTTTCCTTTACAGCTCCTTTACTGTTGTCCTCGTGGGGATCTACTTTATTGTGGTGGGGGTTCTTGCAAACCTGGTCAAGCACTTCGATGGAAGTGAGTCTCTCGCCGTCAGAGTTTTTCTGGTATTTCTCGCCTTTCTTGGACTTTCCATTCTTCTTCTCTCGGATAGGTTTCGACACAAGATAAAGCGTTTCATCGCGGTCCAGATGAAGCGGCCCCAGTATGATTACCGCAAGGAGTGGACAAAGTTCACCGAGAAAGCTTCCACCATTACGGACGTTAAGAGCCTCTGCATGACAGTGGCCAGAATGGTTTCCGAGACCCTGGAAGTGCTTTCCGTAACGGTCTGGCTCCTTGACGATCCGCATGGCCGACTGAGGCCGGCAGGATCGACCGTCTTCACGGAGACCGGAACAGGGCACTGGATTTCAGACGAGGCCGAGGCAAAGCTCATCCAGGCGATGAGAGACCAGGAGATTCCTGTGGATCTGGACGACCCCAATATCCTATGGGCTTGTGATCTCAAGCGGGCGATGCCTGACTATTTTCGAGAGGCGAGAATCCGTTACTGTGTCCCTTTGTCTGCAGGGGGAAATCTGTTGGGACTGATGACCCTCGGCGAGAGAGTTGGATACGAGCCTTTCTCATTTGAGGAGTTTGATCTCCTTAAAACAATTGCAGACCAGACCGCCGGAAGTCTTCTTAATCTCAAACTTTTAGAAGATCTCCGGAAAGCGAAGGAGATGGAGGCCTTCCAGACTATGTCCTCCTTCATGGTTCATGACCTAAAAAACCTTGCCTCGAGACTCTCCATGACCGTGCAGAATTTACCGGCTTACTTTGACAATCCGGAGTTCAGAAAGGACATGGTTCACGCCCTCTCGGAGAGTGTAAATAAGATCAATGCCATATGCGGAAACCTCACATTGATCAGACAAAAGATTGAGTTGAAACAAAGCGAAACAGACTTAAATGAATTGATCATTAACACGCTTGCCTCTATGAACGGTTACAGGGTTGCTATTATCCATGATCTCCAGCCCCTGCCGAAATTGCTTCTGGATCCCGACCAAATGCAGAAAGTTTTGATCAATCTTTTATTTAACGCTAACGAGGCGATGAGCAATGCAGGCGAGATTCGAGTCGCCACGGGCCAGAAGGATGGATGGGCTATTGTCACTGTTATGGATAACGGATGCGGGATGTCGAAAGAGTTCATGGAAAAATCGCTCTTTCACCCCTTTAAAACAACAAAACAACAGGGCATGGGGATTGGACTCTTTCACAGTAAAATGATTGTCGAAGCCCATCACGGTAGAATAGAAGTCGAGAGCGAAGAAGGACGAGGAA
>DYHU01000217.1:0-2867 GCA_020724025.1 Syntrophorhabdus sp.
AAGCTGGATGGAGCCTACTGTCAAATTTCGGAAGGGAACTTACTGTTACTCTGCCGTTCCAAAGCATCAGAAATATCTCGATCTTCCCTACCCGAGGGAATGGAACCCTGCCGAAGAGGACTGGAAACTACCGGAACACTGGAAGGAGATCATCCTCAAGGGGATGAAAGATCTTCTGGGTCAGTACCGATCCTTTAAGCTCTTTCTCGATGTCTGTGTGAGATGCGGCGCCTGCGCCGACAAATGCCACTTCTTCATTGGTTCAGGGGACCCGAAGAATATGCCCGTCCTCAGGGCGGAGCTTTTAAGGTCTGTCTATAGAAGATACTTCACATCATCGGGAAAAATTCTGGGAAGACTTGCCGGAGCCCGGGAGCTCACAGAAGAGGTGCTCAAGGAGTGGTTCTACTACTTTTTCCAGTGCACGGAATGCCGGCGTTGCTCGGTCTTTTGTCCTTACGGAATAGATACCTGTGAAATTACCATGATGGGAAGAGAGCTGCTCAACCTGGTGGGATGCAATATCAATTGGGTTGTGGAGCCTGCCTCTAATTGTTACAGGACGGGAAATCATCTCGGCGTTCCTCCCCATGCCTTCAAGTCGACATTAGAATTTGCCGTCGAGGAGGTCAAGGAGATCACCGGAATCAAAGTGGAGGCGCCCATCAACCGGAAGGGTGCGGAGGTGCTTTTTATCACCCCTTCTGCCGATTACTTCGGCAACCCCCACTGGTTTACATTTTTAGGATACCTCATGCTATTTCACGAAATAGGGCTCGACTATACCTGGAGCGCCTATGCCTCTGAGGGTGGGAATTTCGGGCTCTTCCACTCTTCGGAATTGGCTAAGAGGCTCAATGCAAAGATTTATGCTGAAGCAAAAAGGCTTGGCGTGAAGTGGATTCTCGGAGGAGAATGCGGTCATATGTGGAGGGTTCTCCATCAATATATGGATACCTATAATGGCCCGGCAGATTTCTTGGAAGAGCCCGTGTCCTCCATTACAGGGACGCCCTTTGAGAACGCCCGATCGACGAAGATGGTTCATATCTGTGAGTTTACTGCCGATTTGATTCATAACAAGAAGTTGAAATTAGACCCGAGCCGAAATGATAAATGGAAAGTGACCTATCACGATTCCTGCAATATCTCCCGAGGGGTGGGACTCCTCGAGGAACCTCGGTACATCCTTCAAAATGTGTGCAACCAGTTCTACGATATGCCGGAAAATACGATCAAAGAGAGGACTTTCTGTTGCGGAAGCGGGGCTGGGTTAGGGGCGGACGAAAATATGGAGATGAGATTGAGGGGAGGCTTTCCAAGGGCAAATGCGGTAAAATATGTCCACGAAAAATTCGGAGTGAACCTGCTCACCTGCATCTGTGCCATTGATAAGGCTACCCTTCCACCCCTTCTGGAATACTGGGTTCCCGGAGTCGAGGTCGCTGGCATTCATGAGCTGGTTGGGAATGCCCTGGTGATGAGGGGAGAAAAAGAGAGAACCACCGACCTTCGAGGCGATCCCCTGAAAAAAGAGGAGGAATTGGATCATGTATGATGGGAAGAAGATCATTCCAGGCCTGATCCTCTTTCTCGGAATCGTCACCTATCCGATATGGCACAATACCGTGAGCGGGAAGACCAGCTATGTTCCCAAGCCTGAAATTCCCGTAGACAAGAAGGAGTGCGTGGAGCCGAAGGCTTTTATCCGGATCAATCACAAGGATTTATTAGATGATTGGAGAACTTCGGTGGTTCGCTCCGGAATAAGGATCTATCAGGCGAGTAATAAAAAGAAATATACCATGAGCTTGAATCGTACTTGTATGGACTGTCACAAAGATAAGACCAAATTCTGTGACCAATGCCATAACTATATGGGAGTAAGAAATGATTGCTGGGATTGCCATAGATATCCCAAAGAATTGGAGACAGGAGTGAAGTAAATGGAACTCAGTCGAAGAGGGTTTTTAAAGATTGCGGGACTCACATTTCTTGGCCTTGCTGCCAAACCAGGATGGGAGGTGGTCTCAAAAGTTAAGCCCATTGAGTCCTCCCCGGCCCCGAACTATTTTTCTGGAAAAAAGTGGGGAATGGTGATCGATCTGAAGAAGTGCTGGGAGGCAAAAGAGGGGGGTATAGAATCCATCGATGCCTGCCACCGTATCCACAATGTGCCTTCCTTTCGATCTATTAAGGAGGAGATCAAATGGATCTGGACCATAGAGTATGAGAAGACCTTTCCAGAACATATCCATGATTTCAACGAGGAGGAGTATAAAGGGAGATCCGTGATCGTCTTCTGCAATCAGTGTGACGATCCGCCCTGCATCAAATATTGTCCCACAAAGGCGACCTGGAAGCGAGAAGATGGAATCGTGATGATGGATTTTCATCGTTGCATCGGATGCCGGTACTGTATGGCCGGATGCCCCTATGGGTCGAGAAGCTTTAATTGGAGAGACCCTCGGCCTTTTATCAAAAAGGTGAATTTGGAGTTTCCCACGAGGACAAAAGGGGTGGTTGAGAAGTGCAACTTCTGCGAGGAGAGGCTGAGTCAAGGGCTTCTGCCCGCCTGTGTAGAAGCACGCAAAGACAAGGCCCTCATCTTCGGAGATCTCAATGATCCCCACTCGGAGATCAGAAGGGCTTTCCATAGACGCCATGTCCTACAACGTCAACCCGAACTGGGCACAAAGCCTAAGGTTTTTTACATCGTATAATGCATTGCTTCTTCAGGGGGGGAACATGACGAGCCTCTTCATATTGGTCAGCGGGAAAAAATTCATGTGGGACGGCGTCGAGTATCCGATCAAAGAGCAGGCCTTGGAAAAGATGCAGGCATATAAGAACGACGGCTTTGAAGT
>DYHU01000217.1:2967-5135 GCA_020724025.1 Syntrophorhabdus sp.
AAATATTTCGGGCAGGTTGGGGAAAAGACAGAGCTTGAAATCCCTGATGCCGAGGTGGGAATCGTTTCGGGAGGGATAAGGAACGAAAAGGAGAAGCATGTAGCTGAGGAGATGAGAAAGAAGTGTAAGACTCTTATCGCCCTTGGCTCTTGCGCATGCTATGGAGGCATCCCCGGACTTGCAAACCAATACCTACTTCCAGACCTTTTTGAAAAGGTCTATCGACAATCAAAGACCACGGAGCCTGCCGGTGATCCTTCAGAAGGTCTTCCCAAACTGACCGACAGGGTTTATGCCCTTGATGAAGTGGTGAAAGTCGATGTTTATATCCCAGGCTGCCCAACCACTCCGGAGTTGGTAACCCAAGCATTGACCTCTCTTCTGGAAGGAAAGTCATTTGCTTTGCCCGAACGAAGCGTGTGCGACGACTGCCCGACCAAGCGAGAGAAAAAAGCGGTCACCTCCGTGAAGCGACCTCTCGAATCTCCGGTTCCCTTAACCCAAAAGCTTGAGGAATCGAGATGTTTCATGGAACTCGGTTACCTCTGCGTGGGGCCGACGACGAAATCGGGTTGTGGTGGTTCGGAAAAGGTCCCCCGGTGCATCAAAGGCTACATGACTTGCAGGGGCTGTTTCGGTCCGATTCGGAAAGGTGCCAACCCCATGGTCGATATGATGAGCGCTCTTGCAAGCATTGGATTGGATATGAAGCTCATCCCGGATCGGCCGGCCACGTTCCAGAGATACATTGGTGCTCAGGGAAGATTAAAACCACTCCCACAGAAAAGATAAGGAGGGCGCTATGGGTAAGCAAATTGTAGTTCAACCTGTGACAAGAATAGAAGGCCATGCGAAGGTCCTCATTCAACTCGATGACTCCGGTCATGTGAGTGATGCAAAGGTTCAGGTGGTAGAATTGAGAGGTTTTGAAAAGTTTTGCATCGGACGACCCGTCGAGGAACTGCCGAGGATCGTGACAAGCATTTGCGGTGTATGCACATGGTCCCATCACTTGGCCAGCGCGAAGGCCTGCGATGCCCTCTTCGGTGTTGAGATCCCTCCTGCAGCCAAGAAGCTGAGAGAACTTGCCAATTCCATTGCGTACACGGAAGAGCATATCCTCCATTTCTATTTCCTGGCTGGACCGGACCTCGTGATGGGGCCGGATGTAGATTACTCGCTCCGTAACGTGATTGGTATTGCCGGGAAAGTTCCCGACATCGCAAAGAAAGCTGTAAGATGCAGGCAGCTCGGCGCACGGATGCTTGAAATCCTCAGCGGAAAGTCCATCCATCCTGTCGCTGCTGTGCCGGGAGGATTCAGCAAACCCCTTTGCCCCGAAGAGAGGAATGAGATAAAGTCTATGGCCAACGAGGTCTTGGAGTTTGCAAAGTTCTCTATTGACTTCGCGAAGAAGGAGATCTTTCCAAAATATCTTAACGCAGTCAACACTCTCGCCGTGATCAAGACCGGGTTTCTGGGGACGGTGAAGGAAGATGGTACCCTTGATCTTTATGACGGCATCCTGAGGATGATGTCGTCCGATGGTTCTTATGAGGACTTCAGGTATGATCAGTACACTGACTACATTGCGGAGCATGTCGAACCATGGACTTATCTCAAGTTCCCCTATATGAAGAAGGCCGGTGGTTTCTCCATGGACTTGAATAATCCGAAGGGAGTCTATCGCACGAATACGTTCGCCCGGATAAACGTCTGTGACGGGTTCGCCACCCCCCTTGCTCAGAAGGAGTTTGAGGAATTCAGGAAAGCCTTCGGCAGACCGGCCCAGAATACCCTTCTCTATCACTGGGCGCGGCTGATTGAACTTCTCTACTCCGCCGAGAATATGGTTCGTCTCCTTGACGACCCTGAAATTATGTCCACAGAAATCTGGAAGAAAGTGGAACCGAGGGCTGCCCGGGGGGTCGGTTGCGTTGAAGCGCCCCGAGGGACGCTCATCCATGATTATGAGACGGATGCGAACGGGATGGTCACCAACGTGAACCTGATCGCGGGAACAACCCACAACAACGCGGCGATGAACATGTCGGTGAAGAGGGCAGCCATCGACAACATCAAAGAGGGCAAGTACGATCAGGGAATCCTCAATAAGGTGGAGATGGCCATTCGGGCCTACGACCCGTGTCTGTCCTGTGCCACTCATT
>DYHU01000217.1:5235-6680 GCA_020724025.1 Syntrophorhabdus sp.
AGGTTCGGAAGTATGGATCATTCGATGTGTCGGGCTGTTTCAACTGCGGAAGCTGTACACTGGGCTGTGTCTTGTCCACGGATCATGCTTCTTTTCCCCGGAGACAGACTCGGCAGGTGCTCATGGGCTTGAAACAGATGTTGCTTTCAAGTCTCGAACCGTGGATGTGCCATGACTGTGGGGATTGTTCCACCGTCTGTCCACGGGAGACGAAACCCCGCGATGGCATGGTGACCTTGCGGCGTTACCTCGCATCCCATTATGACTGGACAGGGATCACGGCCAAAATCAATAGCTCAAAAATCTGGTACATCGGCTCTCTTTCCTTCGTGGCTGCGCTTGTCCTCTTTCTGGTGGTGGCCTACCATGTTTATGTGGTTAAGATGTCTTTTTCTGATTTCGCCTTAACCCCCATGCCTCTCGAGCACATGTTCCCCATGATGACCCAATTTACCCTGGTGGTCATCTTGGTTCCCTTGTTTTTCCTCCTCTCTTTCTCCATGCGCATGTACTGGTTCACCATGAGTGGAACCGAGAGGATTACCGTGGCTCCCAACCTCTATCTCACCGAAGCGAAGACATTCCTGTTACATCTGACAACCCATAAAAGAATGGGAGAATGCAGTGAGAAGAGCCGTTGGCCGAAGCACCTCGTTCTGGCCTGGGGGGTCATGATCAAGCTCTGTCTGCTGGTCTTTGCCCTGATGTGGTTCCAGACCGACAAGCTCTACCAGATCTCTCATCCCCAGCGGTGGATCGGCTACCTCGTCACCTCTTTTATCATCTATGGTGCCGTAGACATCCTGGTCAGCCGCTTGAGAAAGAAAAAAGAGGTCCACAAGTCTTCTGACATGTGGGATTGGACCTTTCCGATCCTGCTTCTTGCCACTTCTATCAGTGGCATCGTCGTCCATATCGTCCGGTATGCTGGGCTTGAGTTTGCGACCCATTATGCCTATACCGTTCATATCATGATCTCTGTCCCTCTACTGGTGATTGAGATGCCGTTCGGGAAATGGACCCATATGATTTATCGCCCCATGGCTCTTTACTTTCAATCAATAAAAGAAAAGGCCCTTCAGAAACAATGGTCCGCGGAGGGGGTTCCGAGCTATGTTGCCCCATGACAAGCAAGGTAAAAAAGTGGGTGCAGTATTGATCGTCGGCGGTGGAATCGGAGGGATGCAAGCGGCCCTGGATCTGGCCGTATGCGGCATCAAGGTCTATCTTGTCGATAACAAGCCCGCCATCGGCGGAGTGATGTCTCAACTGGATAAGACCTTCCCCACGAATGATTGTGCCATGTGCACCCAGGCGCCGAGGCTTGTTGAAATCGGGAGGCACAAGGATATCGAACTCCTCATGATGAGTGAGGTGGAACGCGTGGAGGGCGAGCCGGGGAACTTCCGTATCACCCTCAAGAAAAGACCGCGGTATGTGGATGT
>DYHU01000218.1:0-3805 GCA_020724025.1 Syntrophorhabdus sp.
AATTGACGATCTCAAGGAATTCAACGCCACCGAATTCGTCCAGGCCTTATTTTGATTCCCTAATAAATTTAAACGATCTCTTTCACCCATCCCTGGATGGTTTTTTTAACAGTCTTCCAATCCACAGCCCAATACATTTTCGGCATCCGCTCTTTTGAATGGAGCTCAGAACCTTTGAGTGGAACTTTTGGGAATGATTCTCTTCTCCCAAATGTTTCGCCTTTCCATTGAAAGCCAGGCATTGACCTGACGGTGGGGGATTCCAAGAACAAGCTCCCAAAAACGGAGTTGACGTGGACTTAATCCATCCCCATGGTGTTGCTGAATCCACCCCTTTAAGGACTCGCCTCCTATCCGGGATCGCAGCCAGTTAATAGCATTCCAATCTCCTGATGTAAGGATACGCTTGATGACAAGGTCTCGATCCTCTCCCCAGGTTAAGGCATTAAAATCATAGTCCCAAAAAAATGGACGCAATCGATTGGGAAGAGAATGTTTCATTATAGCCAACCTCGGTGAAATGGATCTTTTTCTAAAATAAATATACCAAAAGTGTTCGGGCGTTGTCCACTTTAATATCTGAGAGCTCTGAAAAGCTACTTTTCGCTCTCTGATTACACAGATTTCAAAAAAAATGATTCCACAGGTTTTTCTTTATTTATCAATGCATTTCTAATCTGTGTAATCGGTTCCTAATCGATGTAATCAGAGATTTCTGGACTTTTTCAGAAATCTCTCTCTGCTTCACTTTTGGGTTCAAATTTCGTTTAGGATGTGATATGATTCAAAAAAAGGAGTAGAGGAATGGCTTCAAAAAAGATCGTCTATCCAAAATCTCTTAAAGATATTCCTTTGTGGCGTCAGCGGCAGATTAAAGAAGACCTTCTCTGGTTTTCGAGATTTTCCCCTTGTGAGAGATTACGATACAATGACCAAGAGTGGGAGGAGATTCAGCAATTCATCAAAAAGTTTGGAATAAAAAGAGATGAAACCAGAAAAAGAAGTTAATTTTTTCAAACTCCTTCGTGAATTGAATCGCCAGAAGATTCGATATTTAATCATCGGTCGGAGAGCAGTGATTCTTTATGGGGGGCCTGTCCTGACGGCAGACCATGATATTTGGCTCCATCGAGAAGATAAGAAGAAGGTTCTATTACTGCTCTCGGAGAAATTCGACTTTGAGCTTTCTCATTCCCCTGATACAAAGAGACCCATTGTTACAGGGTTCTCGGAGATGAGAAAATACGATCTCTTTTTCCAGAAGAGTGTCAGGAATATTGAAGGGGAGACGATTGAGTTCGAAGAGTGCTATAAAAATTCTACCGTCCTGGAAGCTCCTGAAGAAAAAATTAGTTTTCGAATACCCTCCATCAAGGATCTGATTCGACTCAAAAAGGTCCGGAAATCAAACGTGAAAGATCAGCAGGATATTGAATATCTTTTAAAGGCAAAACGTCTTTTCAACAGATCGAATCGCAAATAACTTATTTTAAGGCAGAACCAATTTTTCGAGGGCTTTGATACGGGCCTCCAAAGTACTGAACCGCCTCTCCAGATCGGCATAAGAAAGCTTTATCATCGAACCCAACTCCTCTTTGACCTCATTAAACCCCGCTTTGCTCTTCTCATTTAATGCCATGATTTCTTCGATGGTCTTTCTGATCTGATCGCTGAGATTCCCCACTTTTTCTCCTAATCGGTCGAGTTGGACCCTGGTCTCCTCTTGCGATTGAGCGAGATTTGTTCTTCCCTCTTCCCTGATCAATTGGAAGCTTGAAACCACCTCCTGCCTTGATTGGAGAATGGCAGCATTTGTTTCTTCTCTCATGGTTTGAAGATTTGAACCTATCTCCTGTTTGGATTGGTGGATGGATGAGTTGGTCTCCTCTTTCATCTTCTGGAGGGATGACTCTATGGATTGAATCGATTGAACGAGTGTGGATTGAATCTTCAATTCGAGTTTTTTTATCTCTTCTTTAATATCCTCACGGATGGGATCGATATCCACCTTCCCTTCCTTTCTCAACCCTTCCATCTCGGCTCTTATTCCCTCGATCCATCCGAAGATAAGATCCTTATTCTCCTCTTTTAATTTACGGAAGTTCGCATTGGTTTCCTGCCTCATTCTTTCTACATCATCTCTTTTTGCAAAAACCAGTAACCTCTGCTCAAATAATTCCATCAGCTCTTTATCCATCTCCATTTTCCACCTTCCTCAAATAATCTAAATTCTTCAATATCATAGAGAACTTAGAATATCAATCTATTTTTTTTGCCAATGCCTATCAAAACAGATTATCATCTCCATTTTTCCCTTGACAAATAATTTAGTTGTGTTATGTTTCACAAGGTTTGCCATCATCCGAATATTTTATTTTCATTAAATTTTTAAGCGGGCTGAGGGGGGGGATGAATGAGAATCCCGTTTAAAAAATTTTAAGAAAGGAAGGTGAATAAATGGCTATGAAGATTACGCGAAGAACATTTTTAAAGGTCTCAGGCGCTACAGCGGCAGGCACGGTGATGAGTGCTCTGGGATTCGACCTTTCGCCAGTGGAAGTTTATGCCCAGGAACTCCGGATTAAAGGGGCAAAGGAGACTACCACCGTCTGCTGCTACTGTTCGGTCGGCTGCGGGATCATCGTCCATACCGACGCCAAAGGAAAAGTGATTAACACAGAGGGCGACCCTGATCATCCTATTAGTGAAGGCGGCCTCTGTGCAAAAGGAATGTCACTCTACCAACTTGTAACCAACAAAGACCGGTTAACCAAGGTCCTGTACAGGGCTCCCAATAGCGCGAAATGGGAAGCCAAATCCTGGGATTGGACCCTTACGGAAATCGCAAAGAGGATTAAGAAGAGCCGTGATGCCAGTTTCGTTGAGAAAAATGATAAGGGCCAGGTGGTCAACCGGACGAACGGCATTGCAGGGGTTGGCTGCGCCCATGTCAATAACGAGGAAGGCTGGCTCTATCAGAAACTCCTCCGCTCCCTGGGACTCGTCTATATCGAATTTGAAGCCCGTCTCTGACACAGCTCCACTGTAGCGGCTCTGGGAGAGTCGTTCGGACGTGGGGCAATGACCAATAGCTGGACAGACATCGGGGTGAGCGATTGTATCCTCATTATGGGAAGCAATACGGCTGAAAATCATCCGGTGGCAATGAAATGGGTCTTAAGAGCTCAGGAAAAGGGTGGAAAGATCATCAGCGTTGACCCAAGATTTACCCGTACTTCCACCAAGGCGGACATCTATGCGCCCATGCGCTCAGGTGGAGATATCGCCTTTTTGGGAGGGATGATTAAATATTTGTTGGATAAGGATTTAATCTTTAAGGACTATGTCCTTAATTATACCAACGCTCCATTCATCGTCAGCGAAAAATTTGATTTCAAAGATGGCCTCTTCTCCGGCTACAATCCTGAAAAGAGGGCCTACGATAAAGCCACCTGGGTCTTTGAAAGAGATGAAAAAGGAATCCCGAAAAAGGATATGACCCTTCAACATCCAGGATGCGTTTATCAACTGATGAAGAAGTTTTATGCCCGTTACGATCTGGATACGGTTTCCAACATCACTGGTACAGCAAAGGCTGATCTGATTAAAGTTTACGAAACCTTTGCAGCCACCGGAAAGCCTGATAAGGCAGGGACCATGCTCTATGCCATGGGATGGACCCAGCATACGACTGGAACCCAGATCATCCGTGCGGCCTCAATGATCCAGTTGCTTCTGGGAAATGTCGGTATGGCTGGAGGTGGAGTGAATGCATTGAGAGGTGAGTCGAATGTTCAGGGAATCA
>DYHU01000218.1:3905-6642 GCA_020724025.1 Syntrophorhabdus sp.
ATGGCTGGAGGTGGAGTGAATGCATTGAGAGGTGAGTCGAATGTTCAGGGAATCACTGACCATGCCATTCTCTTCCATATCCTCCCTGGTTACTTACCCGCAGTGAATGCTGCCCTTGAGAACCTTGAGAAATATAACGCCACCACTCCAAAAACATCTGATCCGATGAGTGTCAACTGGTGGGGAAACAGACCCAAATATATCGCCAGTCTGCTCAAATCTTTCTATGGCGAAAATGCCACCAAGGAAAATGATTGGGGATTTGGGTGGCTCCCGAAGTTGGATGTGGGTCAGAATGCCTCCTGGCTTTTTCTCTTTGATGAGATGTTCAATGGCAAATTTTCAGGATTCATCTGCATGGGAATGAACCCGGCTTGCTCAAGCCCAAATTCCAATAAGACCCGACAGGCACTGGCCAAGCTGGATTGGATGGTAGATATTGATCTATTTGAGAACGAGACCAGCAACTTCTGGAAGGGGCCGGGAATGGATCCAAAAAAGGTCAAGACCGAGGTTTTTCTCCTTCCAGCAGCCATGCCGATTGAAAAAGAAGGAAGTGTTTCAGATAGCGGCAGAGTAGGACAGTGGCGCAATAAAGCCTCCGATCCTCTCGGAGATTCAAAACCGGATGGACAGATTGTCCACGAACTCTATATGAAGGTAAAAGACCTCTATGCAAAAGAGGGAGGAGCCTTCCCTGATCCTATCCTGAAGTTGAAATGGGACTATGCTAAAGACGGGAAGGTCGAATATCATGCAGTTGCCAAGGAGATCAATGGTTACTTTACTGAAGATATTGCCGAGCATCCAGTAGATAAGAAGGCATACAAGAAAGGAACTCTGGTTCCCAACTTTGTCTTCCTCCTGGCTGACGGCCGTACCTCCTGCGGAAACTGGCTATATTCCGGAAGCTACACCGAGGCTGGAAATATGATGGCCCGACGGGATAAAACCCCTGTGACCTCATGTAACATCTTCCCCAGATGGGGCTGGGCGTGGCCACTCAATCGAAGGATCATCTACAACCGCGCCTCTGTTGATCTTAATGGAAAACCATGGGATCCGAAGCGTGCAGTGATCCAGTGGGATGGCTCCAAATGGGTAGGCGATGTACCGGATAATGCAGTCCCACCCATGGCTCTTCCTAATGGAAGGTATCCTTTTATTATGAAGCCGGATGGCGTGGCATCCTTCTTTGGACCAGGATTGGCCGATGGCCCATTCCCGGAACATTATGAACCTCTGGAATGTCCCATTGAGAAAAATCCTCTCTCTTCGCAGAGGATCAATCCTGCCATTCCACTCTTCAAGGGTGAACTCGATAAGTATACGACCTGCGATCCAAAGTTCCCCTTTGTGGCCACCACCTATCGTATCACCGAGCACTGGCAAACAGGTCTGATGACCCGGTATCAGCCATGGCTTTTGGAAGCAGAGCCTCAGATGTTTGTTGAGTTGAGTGTGGAACTTGCCAAACTGAGAGGAATCAAGAATGGAGATCGTGTCACCATCAGTTCTCCCCGAGGAAAGATGTGGGCCAAGGCCATGGTGACCAACCGGATCAAACCCTTCAATGTAGCCGGTCAGACCGTCCACCTCGTCGGAATGACATGGCACTTTGGGTGGCTGGTTCCAAAGGATGGTGGAGATAGCGCCAACATCCTCACCCCGTCCATTGGCGATGCCAACACCATGATCCCTGAGTATAAGGTCTTCCTGGTCAATATCACCAAGGAAGAGAAGCCCAGGGCGGAAAAGAAACCTGAGCCCAAGGCCGAAGCAAAACCAACCCCAAAGGCTGAAGCGAAGCCAGAGGCAAAACCTGAGCCCAAACCAGCTCCAAAAGCTGAGATAAAAAAGTAAAGGAGGAGGTGATATCAATGGCGGAAGGAAAATCATTTTTTGTGGATACGACGAAATGCACGGCTTGTAGAGGATGTCAGGTTGCCTGCAAGCAATGGAATCAGCGGGCAGGAGAAAAAACATACAGTCAGGGGAGTCACCAGAACCCACCGGACCTCTCTTCTAATACCTGGAAAGTCGTTCGGTTCAGCGAGGCTGTCGGCGAAAAGGTGAGCTGGTACTTCTTCCCGGATCAATGCCGCCACTGTGTCTCTCCTCCCTGTAAGGATGTTGCGGAAGGAAAGGCAAAAGGCGCTGTCATACAGGACGAGAAGACTGGGGCAGTTATCTTCAATCCTAAGGTGAAGATCAAACCAGAGGATTTCAAAGAGGTCCGTGAAGCCTGTCCCTACAATATCCCGAGGATCTCCGGTGCGGGAATCATGGCGAAATGCACGATGTGCATCGACCGGATTAAAGAGGGGCTGCTGCCAGCCTGTGTCAAGGCTTGTCCGACCGGAACAATGAACTTCGGTGACAGGAAGGAAATCCTTGAGAAAGCAAACAAGAGATTGGCGGAAGTCAAAACCATTTACAAAGGTGCCACGCTCACCGATGCAAATGATGTCCGGGTGATCTTCCTCCTGGTGGACGATCCCAAGAAATATCATAAGTTTGCTGTGGCGGAGAATACGTTCGGAATCACAAGAAAGGTTGCTCTCAAACGCATGCTGAAGCCCTTCAAAGAGTTTCAATGGATCGGATAAAACCCTGCCCCCTCACCCCATCCCTCTCCCCACAGGGGAGAGGGGAAAGGTGAGGGGAATCTGTTTAAAAGGGGGGATAGTAAGGGCTTGTTTCGGTCAGGAAATTCCGAAACAAGCCCGTTTTTTTC
>DYHU01000219.1:0-2185 GCA_020724025.1 Syntrophorhabdus sp.
CTGAATTTAAAAGCTGGGCTCCAGCTACACCAGCCTCCGGATGGGCATCCATAAACGCCATCAAAGTCTCAATGGCTCCTTCTTTGCCTTGAGTATCCGGATTGAGAAGAAGGATGTATTTTCCTTTGGATCGTTTCATCGCCTGATTATTTGCCTTAGCGAATCCGAGGTTCATCGGATTTTGAATAACGATCACCTTAGGGAATTTCTCCCTCACTAATTCCACGCTTCGATCCACTGAACCGTTATCGACTACAAAGACTTCCATTTTCAATCTATCCGAGGCCTGATCGAAGGACTTTAGGCACTGGGTCAATAACTCTTTTGTATTCCAATTCACGATGATAATGGATAGATCGATCACGCTTAAACTTCCCCTTCAAATTTTTGAACAAATGTTTCGATCGTTGGACTGCAAATGTATTTAATATTCTCACGCACTTGATGCTCTGGCCAATCCCACCATTTAATCTGCAATAATCTTTTTATCGTCCCTTCATCAAAGCGGTACCGGACAATCTGAGCAGGATTTCCTGCAACAATCGCATAGGGTGGAATATCTTTTGCCACCAAGGAACATGCGCCGATTGCCGCTCCATCTCCAATGGTCACTCCCGATAGAATGGTAACACCATAACCAATCCAGACATCATTTCCAATGATCACATCTCCTTTGGTGGCAGGGTGGCCAGTAATCGATCTGGCCTCTTTCCATAAAAAAGGAAAAGGATAGGTGCTAACCCAATCGACACGATGTTCACTCCCAAGAAAGATGATCACATGTGTGGAGATAGAACAATATTTTCCAATTTTAAGCGTGGCCCCTTCTCCCCAGGATAAAACCCTCGGTTTTCCATAAGTGTGATCGCCGATTGAGTATTGATCACCCAACAGATCTTTGGTCTGAGCAACTTCCTTTGAAGAATTTAATTTTTCTTTAATTCTCTTTCGAACCTTACGGATTCCTTTGAATAGTCTCATATCTCTCCTTCTCGTCACCGTTAAGGGATTACTTCAAATTAGAAGGTCTCCTCCACCACCCCGTGGGGAGAAACATAGACGATCCCCCTTTCTCTGCTTTTTCGAATGAGTCGAAAGAGGAATCCCTTTTCATTTTTTATGATTGGATGTTGATCCTGATAGGCTTTAAAGAACCTCAGACGATCAGCACGGGTCATGAGACTCGGAGTGGAGGTGTTAAGCTGAAGGAAGTTCTTAAATAATTTCTTGTCATCTATCTTCTCGTTCAGCAGGACATCCTCCAGGTCGAGCAATTTGAAGTCCCAGACCTGTCCATTTTTTGAAACGAGGATATTGCAAGCCTTCATGTCCTGGTGATAGATGTTTTTTTGATGAAGCTGGCAAAGCCATGAGGCAAAGGCTTTGATAAAATTTTTTCTTTCCTTAAACCCATCGAACCCCTTACAGATGTAACGATCCATCTCCTCTTCAGTGTTAGGGGCCTCCATGAACAAGAAACTCTCTATCCGACCAAACCAATGCTTTCGCTCCATGAGGGCAAGAGGTTTGATGGACGAGACACCTCTGGCTCTTAGACCATTCCCCCCCAACCACGCCTTAAGCCCTTTGGAGAGACGAAAATGCTCTCTGAAACGGTCCCACCAATAAAGATAACAGAATTGTTTCACGCATACCCTGCCCTCTCCATCGTCGAGAATAGAAACGATGACTTCAGGACTCTGCTTCGCCAACAAGAGGGGATTCTCCTTAACCATGGAGAGGTGCTTTTCCACTACCTTTTTTAAACGATCGAATGGAAAATCCTTTCGATGGTAAATTGTCTTGCCTTCCTCTTTTGTAACAGAAAACTCCGTGCTTTCCTTCAAACAGCGTTTCGTCCTGCTCTTCCATTGTCTTTTTTGGAGGCGATCCATCGAAGAGTGGATTTTCATAAGATATTCTTTTTTCTTTTGCGAGGAGATGGAATCTCCTCCAAAATATTGATCGAGAAATCTCAAATGTTCTTTCTCTCCCCAGACGGACCTCAGGGAGTGAAAGAGGTGAGACAGGTTCCATAATCTCTGATTCAGGGATAGGGAACGGAGAAGCCTGGCCCGATGTAAGTCGATGAGAAAGAATGATTCGCCATCCCATAAGAAGTTGCCTGCATGCAGGTCCTGGTGAAGTAATCCCGATGCGTGCATCCTGATTACCGTCTTAACCA
>DYHU01000219.1:2285-6633 GCA_020724025.1 Syntrophorhabdus sp.
CCCATCCGGCGCAGGTATCGAGGATGGGCTCCTCAAAGGGATACCGTTCAATCGCCCATTTGACATAGTTAACAATGGCTTCTCTCAATCACACCTCCCTCTTAAAGGCTTCTCTGCCACCCGGGTAAGAATGGAGTATAGGCGTGGTGCACAAACCTGACAGGTATAGCTTTCCACAACTTTCTTTCTGCCTACCCTCCCCATCTTCTCCCTTAATGAAGGGGCTTCGATAAGAATCGAAAGCTTCTCTTCCCATTCCCCTTCTGTGGTCGCATAAAATCCGTTGACCCCGTCTTCTACCAGATCCCGATTGATCCCAACGGGTGTGCATACGACGGGCACGCCCACCCCCTGGTATTGAATAATCTTGAGACCGCACTTTCCCCAGGACCATGGGTCATCCACGAGAGGCATAAGTCCAATATCAAAACTCTGAAGGTCGGCGACTTCCTCTTCTGAGCTCCAGGGCTTCTTGATCACTTTCATCCGCTTGCAATCAAAGAAGATGTCGCACACAATCTTCAGTTCCACATGGGGATGACGTTCTCCGAGGCGCTCAAAGATAGGCCGCATCTTCTCCAGATAATGGATCGATCCATGATCGCCGATCCATCCCAATGTCACTCTTTCTTTTTTGACCCTGTAATCCTTTAAGCCATATCTCTCCTGATCAATGGTAGTGGGAATCGTCTCCACATCGGAGTGGATGGGAAGCACCTGGTTTTCTAAAAAATCATTTCCAGCGATGACAAAATCAGAGGCTTTGATCATCTGGATGAAACGCCTTTTTCGGGTCTGGGAAATGGGATCTCTCTTTTTTGAATTTCGATACATCACCGAGTCATCAAAGTCATAGACGATCCGATTCGCCCTTCGCCTCAACAGTCTGAGCCTGGGTCGGTTGAACCTTTTTCTCTGGAGAAAGACGATGTCATATTGGGGAAGGTTTTTAAAAAATTGAAGATTCGTTTTCAAGGTCCTAGGGTAGAGGCTAACGGTCACCTCCATTCCCTTGGATTCCAGGTATGGGAGATACTGAAGCACGCGATAACGGCTGGCCGCCACGGAATACCCCTGGATCAGAAAAAGAACTTTCATGTCGCGTCTTTTCCACCTTGCAGACTCTGGAGAATGTTATAAAATTTCTCAGAGGTCACCGAAAGAGAATATCCTTTCTCTATGGTCTCGATCCCTTTTACTCCCATCTGCCGCCTTAACTCCGGGTTTTGGATGAGTGATGATAAACGATCCACCCATTCCTGGTCGTCCATTGCCCAGAAACCATTCTTTCCATCGACCACGATGTCAGAATTGATTCCGACCGGAGTGCAAACCACAGGCACTCCTACGCTGAGATACTGGACGATCTTCAACCCGCATTTACCTTTGGACCACAGATCGTCATTGAGAGGCATCAGACCAATATCGAAGGAGATCAGGTCTTCGTTCTCGTCTTCCAGTTTCCAGGTTTTTTTAATGACAGGGATGGACGGGGAATGATAAAAATCATCACTGACAATCTTCAATTTCACATTGGAAAATCTCTGGGACAGTGTTTTAAAGACGGGTTCTAATTTTTTGAGATACTTTAAATTCCCTTTCGTTCCGATCCACCCCAGGATGATTTCCTGATGTTCAGCACTCCTTTTTTTCTTCGGATAAAGACCGGCGTCGATGGAGGTGGGGATGAGAAAGATGTCCTTCCCGGGATCAACCTTGAGGACTTCTCCCCGTAAAAATTGATTTCCCACGGTTACGATATCACTCCCCCTGACCATCCATCGGAATTTGATTCGCCTCGAGAAGGAATGGGGTTGGGGGGAACTCGAAGACCGGTACATGATGGCATCGTCGATATCGAAAAGAATTTTTTTGGATTTCTTTCGAACCAAGAAAAACTCAAAGGGAGACAATAACCTCCTCTGGATGCAGACGACATCGTAGCGAGGGAGCTTCCGATAGATGGCAAGCCTCTCCGTGATCGAACCGGAAAGGGGTTGCCATTGGGGTTCGATCTGATGGGCCCTGAGAAAAGGAAAGTATTGTTCCACCCTGAACCGATGGCCTTGATCGCTGGAGTGAGTGAGGAAGATGATTCTCATTTTGAATTTTCCTTACTCTTTTCAGCTAACATCAAAATCGATTTGGCGAAGTCGATGCCTAAATATCGATGAAGTGGAGCCATCACATAGACTCTGAACAGATATCGGTGGAGGGCATCACTGTAAGTTCGGTACATCTCTTTGATCTCGAATCCCTGAGCCAGAAGGAATCCTCCCAGTTCATCATAACAGTAGGCGACACGGTGAGTGGCATCTCTCCAGAACCGGCCGGGATTAAAAATGTTGGGAGTGGTCAGGATCAAGCGACCTCCCTCATTGAGAAGTTCGTAGATCTTATTTAACATCTTCATCCCTTCTTCCAGCTCCAGGTGTTCAATCACTTCGAAGAGAAAGATCACGTCGAATTTTTCATGAACCCCTTCTAAACTGTAATAATCGTGGAACTGTTCTTGGTCGATGTCCATGCTTTTATAGATGAGGTTGGGATAGTGTTTTTTTAACCGTCCTTCAAGGTTTCGGTTCGACGATCCGATGTCCAGCACCTTCTCCCCATCCTGGATGTTTTGCAGAATGAGGGGGAATCGCTTCCTGAGGATCTTCAAATCCCAGACCTCCGGATATCGCCGGTGGATCTGATCCCGATGTCCAAATAATTTTGACCAGGAGGTTTTTTCAGCCATCTACCCTCACCCACTCCCTCTTCTCAAAATCGAACCTCTTGACCACTTTTGCCGGCGACCCAACTGCCACGGAATAGTCAGGGATATCCCTGTTTACCACCGAAAGGGCACCAATGAGGCAATGCCTTCCTATAGTGACATTGGGCAGGATACAGGCACTGTAGCCGATGAAAGAGTCTGCGCCAATATGGACGGAACCGATATCCACCTCCTGATCCATCACCGGATGTTCAATGTCTCCAGGGCGTCGGGTGTTATCAATAACCATGACATGGGGCCCAATGATCACATTATCTTCTATGACAATCCGATTCAATGCACTGATCACACACCCCTCGGAAATCATGACCCTATCCCCAACGAAGAGCAGACCTTCTTCCGATCCCTTATCTTCGGGGTGGAGGTTAATGCTTGTGTTTCGTTTGATTCGGACATGATTCCCAACGTGAACAAATCGCGGACGATTGATCACCACCCCCGGTTCGATGTAGACATCCTTTCCGTAGGAACCAAAAAGAAAGCGGTTCTTCAGGTTGGTGATGGGATACCAGAACCGTTTCTTCTTCATGGGATCGCCTTTTTTTTTGAACCAGTCTTTTCAAAAATATCTTTCATCTCGTTCCAGTTTTTTTCAAGGGAATAAGTTTCAGCTAATTGACGGGCGGCAATTGAGGCTTTTGCCCTGTTCTCATTATTTAGAAAAAAGGAGATCCTTTCCGCAAGGGCTCGGCTATCTCGGGGGGCAGAAAGAACGAACCCCTCCTGTCCCGGAGTGATGATTCCGCTCGCCCCGTTAGAAGAGGTGGTGATCACTGGAACTCCGCTGGCCAGGGCTTCTAACACGGTGAGCGAACAGGCATCATAGAAAGTGGGTTGGACTAAAAGGTCGGCCGCTCCGTAATATTTTTCTGGCTCATCGGTTGAACCGGCAAAGACAACCTCTTCTGAGAGTCCCAATTTTCTGGCTAAACGGAGATAAGGTTTCTGGCAATCCCTTCCCAGGATCAAAAGTTTAAATGAAGAATGACCTTCCCCTTTTATCCTGGCCAATGCCTTCATCAGGAATCCGAGCCCTTTCATCCGGAAGTTATTTGAGACAAAAAGGATAACGAATTCATTTGCGATGCCGTGTCGTCTCCTGATCTCTCCGTGGTATCGACGATTCCTCAGATGGAATCTCTCGATATCAGTCCCATTGTATATCACAGCGATCCGGTCCTTCACCACTTTATATCTCTCAATAATATCCTCTTTAACCATATCGGAGATGGCAACAATCCTGGAATATTTCTTTCTCTTATGGGGTCTATCCTCAATCCAGCCGCTGGCCCACTGCTTGGGACTTAATACCCTCCCCAATAGTTTTATCATCCAGAGAATCGGGTTGTCATAAGCCTTGAGGCTCCGCCAGAACCAGGCCCAGTGGACCCCACCGTGGGGTTGAAGCACATCGGCTTCCAGGGTATTTCCAACTCCAAGTGTGACATCATAATCTCCCCTTTTCATCTCTCTCGTTGCCTTAATGGCAAAGGAGAGGAGACGAAGGCTCTTGGGGAATGGAATCGTCTTCACTTGATGAAGATGGATCCCCTGGGCCTCTTCCTC
>DYHU01000220.1 GCA_020724025.1 Syntrophorhabdus sp.
TATTTTAGAAGGTTACGCAGGGAGATTGTCCGTCAAACATATTCCTGATCGCCAATTAAAATTATTGGAAAAAAACATCGAGGAGACAGAATATTTTTATCATCAATGGGATGCCAATAGACTTTTTAATCTCAACACAAAATTTCATGATGTGATCATTCAATACAGTCATAGTGAAATGCTCTCCCAGCTTCTTTCTAGTTTCAGGGAGTATATTCAGAGATATCGTATCACCATGCTCTACCAAAAGGAAAGATTTTATTCCTCCATTGAGCACCATAAAAAGATACTTCAGGCCCTGAAAGCAAGAGATGGCATGGCTGTTGAGAAGGCCCTTCAAGAGCATATCTTGGAGGCAAAAGAGATCCTGCTCTCCGAAACAAAAAGATTATTCCGTTAGCCGAAAGAGAGGTCCTGCCTTATGGGAAACGGTAAGCAACCTTGGTGGAGAACAAAAATCATTCAATCGGATAAAAACAAATTGATGATGAGGGGATACCGGGTTGAAGAATTGATCGGTAATATTAGTTACGGTGAACTCGTCTTTCTCCTGATCATGGGGGAACTGCCCTCTCGGGTGAAGGGCAAATTACTTGAGGCCACGTTGGTTGCGGGGGCGGACCATGGTGTTCCTGCACCTTCGGTCGCCGTTTCGAGGATTGCCGCCACCTGTGGTATTCCTCTGAACTGCTGCGTGGCAACAGGTATAAATCTCCTGGGAGATATCCACGGTGGGGCCGCCGAACAGTTGATGAAGATCCTCTACAAGTTAAATGAGAAGGCGAGGGGAAAAAAGGCCTTGAGAGAAACCCTCGTTCGAGAGGCCTGTGAAGAATTTAAAGAGAAGAAACAGTTCGTCCCCGGTTTTGGCCATCCCCTCCATGATGACGATCCGAGGGTGAGGCGGCTCTTTGACCTCGTTGAAGAGGCCCGACAACAGGGGGAGGTGGAAGGGGAGTATGTGGAAATGGTAAAGACGATGGAGAGAATATTAAAAGGCCTCTACCCCCGCCAACTCCCGATTAATATTGATGGAGCCTGTGCAGCGGTTCAATGTGAACTGGGTCTACCCTGGCAATCGGCCAAGGGTCTTTTCTGTTTATCGAGGGGGGTTGGACTGGTGGCGGAATCTTTGGAGGAATTTCTCCAGGGATCCCGATTGAAAAGTCCGATGCCCATGCAGTTGTGGGGAGAGGAACTCCTCTATGAAGGACCTGAGGAGAGAAGTCTCCCGGAACAATTTAAAAAAAAGGATTGAAGTATGCCTCGATTGTATGAGTATCAAGGAAAGGATCTATTCCAAAAGATAGGGATTGAAATTCCAAAGGCACGACTGGTTCAGAGCAAAGAAGAAGCCAAAAAGGCGGCTCAGGAACTTGGTCTGCCGGTTTTTCTAAAAATCCAGATTCTCAGCGGAGGCAGAGGAAAGAGGGGAGGTATACTTAAAGCGGAAACCTTGGAGGCTGTCGACTCATGTTCAGAAAGGCTCTTCTCCCAGCCCTTTGATGGAGAGGAAGTCTCTTCATTGTTAGTAGAAAAACAGATTGAGCTTCGGAATGAATATTATATGGCCATCATGGCAGATCCCTTCCTCCGGGAGCCCATCGCTCTCTTTTCGACGAGGGGTGGGGTTGAGATCGAAGATCAATCTCAAGAAGCATTTTTAAAACTTCCCGTTCCCATCCTCCGTGGATTATCTGAATACCAGGCAATGGATTTCGTCCGGATCGCCAGAGGGATTCCTAATCCTCTCGTCCCCGAATTGGCGAGAGTCTTTGCCAGACTCTATTCGCTTTATCGAAGTATCGATGCCCGCCTGGTTGAAATCAACCCCCTCGTCCTCTCCGGAAAACGACTGGTGGCTCTGGATGCCCGGATCGAGATCGATGATGATGCCATCTTCCGCCATCCAGAACTTCATTTGAAAAGTGCAGAGGAGTCCGGAAGCAGGACCTCCACAGAGCTGGAGATCGCAGCGGGTCAGATTGATGCCCATGACCATCGGGGGACAGCCCATTTCATCCAGGTGGACCCTGATGGATCCTATGCCCGATCCATGGGAAAAATCCCGGTGGGACTGAATGCGGTAGGAACGGGTGCGGCACTCACCACCATGGATGAACTGGTTCCCTTGGGATATTTCCCTTTAAACTTCTGCGATTCCTCTGGAAATCCCACCTCGGCAAAACTCTACCGTGTGACCAAGGTGATCCTCTCTCAACCTCATATCGAAGGGTTCATCTTCGTCTCCTGCGTCTCCAGCCAGCAATTGGATAATACCGCAAGGGGGATGATCAAAGCCCTTCTTGAGCTTTACCCTCACACTGAAGGCAAACCCAACATCCCAATGGTTTTTGTCTTCAGGGGGGCTTATGACCAAAAGGCACTGGAACTTTTCAGAGATCACGGCATCTCTGAATCTCCGTGGGTAAAAGTTTTAGGCCGGGAGGTGACCGAGAAAGAGGCGGCAGAGGCATTTCGTCAGTTGCATCACTATTGGAGAAGGGAAAGGGGAAAATGAAAGCGTATAAGTTCGAGATTTCATCAGGCGGAGAGGTTCGTTTCGAACTCTCCCTCTGCGAAGGATGTTCATCCAAGGCATGTGTGAAGGCTTGCAATCAACTCAACATGGGTAAGATTCTGAAGATCAACAATGGCCTGCCACAGTTGAGGGTGTCAGAAGAAGAGGCCAAGAGAGGGGCGTGTACTGAGTGTTTGAGCTGCGAACTCGATTGCCGGCTTGAGGGGAAAGGAGGGGTTCAAGTCATTCTTCCCCAACCGGAATTGGAAAGGTACCTTACAAAAGTCTCGTACCGTTTAGTCTATCAGGAGGATTGAAATGGCCATCCTCATCGATGAAAAAACAGAGGTGGTAATTCAAGGAATCACCGGACGGGAAGGGCTGATTCGGACGCGGTGTATGCGGGAGTATGGAACGAAGGTGGTGGCAGGGGTGACCCCTGGAAAGGGAGGGACCGATGCGGAGGGAATTCCGGTTTACAATACCGTCAAAGAGGCCCTGGAACATCATCCCAACCTCGGTCTGTCTGCTATTTTAGTTCCACGCGGTTTTGCCAAAAATGCAGCTCTGGAGGCATTGGACGCGGGGATCAAGGTGGTTGTGCTCATCACGGAGAGGATTCCTCATCAAGATATTCTGGAGGTGATCGCCCGGAGAAAAGAGGTGGGTGCCCATGTGATCGGCCCGAATTCCCCTGGCATTGTCAGCCCTGGAAAGGCCAACATAGGAGGTTTGGGCGGAAGGGCAGAATTTGCCAAAGATTTTTTTACTGAGGGGCCCATCGGGGTGATTTCGAGAAGCGGAGGGACCGCCACCACGGTCTGTTATTACTTGACAAGAGTCGGGTTGGGACAGAGCACAGCAATCGGGATGGGCGGAGATGCGTATGTGGGGATGAACCTTTGTGAACTTCTTTCGCTCTTCGAGAAGGATGAGGAGACGAAGGCCGTGGCCTTTTACGGAGAGATCGGAACCACGATTGAAGAGGATGCTGCGGATTTTATAAAAAAGGGAGGTTTTACAAAACCTCTCGTTGCCTATATCGCTGGCCGTTATACAAGGCCAGAAATTCGTTTTGGCCATGCGGGTGCGATCATCACGCGAGGCAGGGGAAGGGCAGAGGATAAGATCAAGGCATTAAAAGAGGTCGGGGTCAGGGTCGTTGATCATCTGGCCGAGATGGGAGGTGCCCTCCAGGAGATATTAAAGGGAGGGAATCGGTGACTTTAAATAAAGAGGAGGTGATCGAAGGCATTCATTCGACTGAAAGACTGTGTGATCAATAAAAAGAAAGGAGGAAAAGTGATGGATAAAAAGACGAACAGGATGTTCTATTCTTTAATTTTGATTCTTGTACTATTCTGTTTTTCCACAGGGGCAATCTCCCAAACCAAAACCTTACCACCCAAGCCCGGGGAGCTTGGTTCGGAATCGAATCCTCTCAAAATTGGGACGGTCCACGTCCTTCCCTATCTCCCTTCGTTTAAAATTCACGAGTTTTTAAAGAGTGACTATGGGATCAAGGTGGAGTTGGTTGAAATTTCAAGTTCAACTGAGCGCGCCCTGGCCATGTTAGCGGGAAAGACCCATATCAATTATGCGGGTCCTTCTTCAGCGGCTCTGCTTCGATCGAAAGGACAGCCCCTTGTCCTCATCTGTAATGCGGGTACCTTGGCCAATGTTTTGGTAGTACAAGCCGATTCCGATATCAAAAAACCCTCTGATCTGAAAGGGAAGAAGGTAGGTACAGAACTCAACTCCATCATGCATATGCAGTTGTTAGGATTCTTAAAGGCACACAATCTGGAGGTGGGCAAGGATGTCGAAATCGTTCAAGTCCGTTACCCTGATCATACCAAGGTGATCGAGAAGAAGCAGCTCGATGCGGTAGCCACTGCCGAACCTTATCCCTCCTACCTGATCGTGAGAGGGTTCGGAAGACCCCTCGATTACCTGACCGCTTATGAGCCCGGGTGGAAATCGATTAGTGGAGGATTGAATACTACCGAAAAATTCGTAAAGGAAAATCCTCATCTTATCCAGGCGGTTGTGACTGCAAACGTAAAAGCCATGAAGTTTTATTCTGAGAATACGAAGCAGATGATCGAAGACTCAATGAAAATGTTTGGATATAGTGAAGATTGGAGACCCATCGTTGAGGCGGGATATCACAATACCGCTTTTCGTTATGCGATCGAGGAAAAGGAGTTTGAGAATGTGGGAAAGCTCTGGGTCGCCCTTGGAAGGACAGATAAGGTCCCCAATCCGAAAGACTGGATCATTCATGACTTCTATAAAAAGGCAGCCATCGAGGCTAACTGGAAAGAACCGGAGGGGAAAACACCCCTTTTGCTTCCCCCTGCCTGGGATCCCAGTTATAAATATCCTTCTGTAAAATAAGAGGTACCTTGAGAGGAAATGGGATGAGGAAAAGAAATTTCAAGATGAACCGGGGGATCAGGACCATTGTCCTCTTCTTCATCATTTGGGAAGTGGCCGCTCTGTTGGGTCTTCTTGAATCCTTTCACATCCCTTCCCCCTCCACTGTATTCAAGACTTTCTTTTGGCTTCTCGTTGAAGGTATCCATGTCGGTGAACTGGGGGAGGTCACCATGTTCAAAATGGCCAAGGACAGTCTTTACCGGGTATGTGTCGGTTTCTTCCTGGCCCTGGCCATTGGTTTTCCCATTGGCTTCTGGATGGGATGGAATAAGACGGTGAAGGCTTTCTTAGAGAACATGTATACCGTTCTGCGACCTCTCCCTCCGTTTGCCTGGGTCCCACTCTCTCTCTTCTTCTTGGGGCCGGGAAACCTCACCTCTTTCTTTGTTATCTGGATTGGCGCTTTCTTTCCCATTTCACTGAATACCATGTCGGCTGTCGAAAATGTGGAAAAAAAGTATATTCGGGCTGCTCTCACCTTAGGCCTGAAGAGGAGCCGGCTGATCAGGGAAGTAGTGATCCCAGCCGCCCTCCCCGGGATCTTTACGGGGATCCGTATCGGTCTTGGAATGGCATGGGGTTTGGTGGTGGCAGCCGAACTGGTTGCTGTCAAGACAGGCCTGGGTGCCCTGATCTGGAGGGCCGATTTAGTGATGAGGCCTGATATCATCCTGGCGGGGATCATTTTTATCGGCATGATCGCTTATGGTCTGGAACAGGGAATCCTCTGGCTTCAGAAGAATCTCCTCAAATGGCAAAAAGGATTGGTGATCTGATTCTGAGGGGTTTGGTCCTGTTTAGAAAGAGAATATGACTTCCAATCAAATTCTAAAGATATCTCAGCGATGGCTTTGGATTCCCTGCCTGCTTCTTGTCTGGACCCTCTTCGCTAAATTCGTTTACCTCGGGACATGGTCCTTTCCATCCCCCTGGTTCACCTTTCAGAAGTGGTGGTGGCTTTTTAAAAATGGAGCCTTGATAAAAGATATCGGGTCAAGCCTTTTTCATGTCGGATACGGCTTTTCAATTTCCGCAATGATTGCGGTATCCCTCGGGGCGCTGATGGGTTGGAACAGAAAGAGTTTCGAATATCTCAATCCTTTTCTGAATCTGATCCGGCCCACTCCTCCTGCAGCCTGGCTTCCTCTGGTTGTTTTCGTCTGGGGGATTGGCCTCCTTCCGGGAATCCTTCTCGTCGTCTATGGCTCCTTCTTTCCCATTCTGCTCAATACCATCAACGGCGTTCAGAATGTGGAAAAGAGGTATGTGAATGCCGCCCTCACGTTGGGATTGGGGAAGAGGCGTTTAATGTGGAATATTGTTCTTCCCGCCGCCTTCCCTTCCATTTTAGTGGGCCTGAGGTTAGGGTTCGGATTTGCCTGGATGGTCCTCATCATTGCAGAACTGATCGCTGTCCAATCCGGTTTGGGCTACATGATCCTCCTTTCAGTGACAACGCTTGAACCCGAATCGATTATCGCCGGGATGATCACCATTGGAATGGTGGGATTGGGATTGGATCAACTCTTCAGGGTTCTTGTCGATAAATATATTTTAAGGTGGCAAAAGGGAATGGTGATATGACAAATTCGAAAGAGATTA
>DYHU01000013.1:0-6529 GCA_020724025.1 Syntrophorhabdus sp.
GTGGATGTCAACTTATTTAAGTCGTTCACTATAGTACTGAAGACTGAGAAAAGAGATTATGACCCGGAGGGATTCAATGGCGCGCCTGAGCGATAGGATGCAACTTCCTCGATTAATTCGAGACATGTCTGGTCCGGCGATTTTGCTGGTTGCAGCGGCTGTTGGTGTGGGCCTCTCGATGTGGCTGCCTGAAGCGGAAGGTATAGCAGGGCAACTCATCACACCCTTCTTAATGCTTGTGTTGTGTTCCCTTTTCGCCCGCGTGTCGTTGACACGATTGAGAGAAGCTGCCCGCGATTGGCATTATCTATTGACGGCGGTTGGCTTGAACTTTGTGAGCACACCTCTGGTGGCTTTCTTCCTGGGCTGGCTGTTCCTGCGGGATTATCCGGTGTTGTGGGTGGGTCTCATGCTGGCGCTCGTTACTCCCTGCACCGACTGGTACTTGATCTTCACCGATTTGGCCGGAGGCGATCTCCATCGGAATTTGGCACTGTTACCTTGGAATTTGATTCTCCAATTGGTCTTGCTTCCAGTCTATCTCTTGCTCTTGACCCAAAAGCTGGTTCCGGTGGAGTTGAGCACATTGGCGAGGGCGTTTGTCCTCTACGTGGCGGTTCCGTTGACGGGGGCGCAACTGCTACGCTGGTACCATCCGCAAGTGGCCACGTCCGAGCGGTTTTCCCGGTTGGGGTTTGCCGCGCTGGCTTTAACAGTGGCGGCGATGTTCACTAGCCATGGTGAGATCTTCCTAAAGAACCCGACACTCTTTTTAAGGATGGCGCCGCCGATGCTGAGCTTCTACATAATTTCCATTTCCCTCTCCCGGATCGTTTCCCGTCTGCTCCGCTTTTCACGGGAGGGGTTTATCGCTCTGGCCTGCACCACCACCGCTCGAAACTCGCCGTTGGCGTTGCCGCTGGCAGTAGCCTTGTTTCCCGATCATCCTATCGTTGCCCTGAGCCAGTTAATAGAGCCGGTATTAGAGATTCCAAGTCTTATTCTCTTCTCAGCATTAGTAAAGCTGCGGGGGCAACGTACGAACGCGTCGACCACGGTGACGATCCGCTGAACTTTTATTCACTTCCTTTCTTTCCAAAGCTTTTCTAACTCAACATATTTCGGGGGAAAGGTGGCTTCCCAGTTCATAAAGAAGGGAATGGGATAACGGACCCCTCCTTTATGAGTGCCCTGGAGACCATTGATGATCTGGTCGATTTGAATATAGGGTATGGCAAAGGCCATTTCAAAATCCTGGGCCATTCCAAAAATCCGATCTCCATAACAAGGTAGGATGACCTGACATCTGCCTGAATTCATCACCCCAGCGGTATAGTAGGCGCACACGAAACGGCCCATAAAATTGGAGGTGAGGCTCCCTCCCTCTTCAAAAAGGGCCGCGTGGACGAGCCTCATGATCTGAGCCGAATCTCCGTAGATGAGGATAATGTCGGGTTCGTAATTGGCACGACCAACCGGTCCGATGAGAATATGCTTATGCCGCCCGTATTCGAACATCGGAACATTGGCTTCTGTCTTCTTTCCGGCTTCCTTTGAGACCGTATACATCCCTTCACAGAGATTCCCCTCTTTGAAAAAGGGCAATGCCTTTTCAAAACCGAGTCCGACTTGGCTCAACGCACAGGAAGTATCATCTTTGCCAAGAGCGAATGCCCATCCTGTTCTCCTTGAAATCCCAACGGCCTGGCAGACGGCAAACCTCTTCTGAAAATCCCTCTTGGGTCTCCTTGTCTTTTCAGGAATCTCCCCTTCGGAGATGAGGAGTTTAATGGCTAAGGGCAAGGTGGTTGGTTTAATATAAGTTTGAATCTCCTGTTCAAAACTTTTTAGGTCTGACATAAGAACCTCCTCTTCTAAGATTGAATGGCAGGGTAGTACCCATATTTCTCGGCTGCTTCCATAAACCATTTGACTCTTTCGATCGATCCTGCATTGGGGACTTCACACCCTGTGGAGAGGATAAAAGCGCTCTCCTTTGCTGCGATGTCAATACAATTTTTAACTGCCCGCTCCATATCCTCCTTTGTGCCGGAGAAGAAAAGATTGGTATCGACATTGCCGATGATGACGGCCCTTTTCCGATTCAGTTCCGCCATTCTGGACAGGGAGGAAGGGCCATCGATACTCAGGGCATCGGCACCTGTGAGGATGAGGTCTTCCATGATCGGATCGACATAACCACAAACATGAAGGGTGACGCTGATCTTTTTCGAATGCATCTCCTCCATCAGCCTTTTATGATAAGGGAAGATGAACTGCCTGTAGATCTTAGGGGAGATCAAACTGCAGGAGGCAGGGGCCTCTGAAAAACTGACCCCCACTCCCGCCCTGGAATGGACGGCGAGGGCGTACGTTGAGGCCAGATCTAAGGTGAATTCCATAAGGGAATGAACGAAATGGGGATCCTTTACGCAATCCCGGATCAGGTTTTCCGCCTCCCTAAGGGAGACAGCGATGGACCAGGGACCGCTTACCACGCTTCCCACCGGAGAGTCCTTCACCTTCTCTTTCACCCTTTTGCAGGCATCGATATAGTAAGGCATTCTTCCATCTTTCTCGGGGTTCGGGATCTTGAGATTCTTAAAATTTTCTTTATCTTTTAATGCATGGGTTTTAGAGATGCAGAAGCTGTCTTCCGGAAATCTTAATTCGTTGCCAAGGGCCTCTGCCTCGATCAGAAGGTCTGCCATCATCACGACGATGTCAGGATGAAAGGTCTCATAGGCGAGGAGCTGGGCCCCAGCAAATTTCTCACTATCTGTCAAGAATTCTTTAACAGAGATGGAGGCCAATTTGGCATTGAAATGGCCCAAGATAGGATAGTAAGGGATTCGATCCGTGAACTCTCTTTTGAAGGCAGCCGCCACATGTTGCTTTCCGGTATAGTTAGACATAAATCCCCCCACCTCAAGAATTGTTAGAATTTATAAAAAATTTGAGAAATGCTGTCAAGGCAAAAACCTTCCTCATGGTTTGAAGGGATTTCCAACCCACTCCCCATTAAATTTTCGTAAATGTTTTATGGCATCCTCTCTATTGGCAAATATATGAATTCGATTCTTCACATGGGGGACAGTGACCACCTCGCTCTCGACATAGAACGCTTGAGAGGCATTGATCTTGTTCCCTGAAACTTCATCCGTCACAATCACCTTCCCAATCCTATCCTTTAATTTAGGAAAACTCATGGTGGCGCAGGCTACGGAACAAAACCGCTTTTCTGAGCCATCCTTGAGAGAAAAATGGACTGCATAGAGAGTTTGGATTCGAACCCCGTCGTAATCACAGCGACCGCCGGAGGTCCCTTTTTCACAGCCAAAAACTAAAAAGGGGATCAAAATGGCGATGAAAGAAGCAACCCATTTTTTCATTTTCATTTAATCCACCATTAAATGAATAATGAGTATGATTATGGAGGCAGAGAGAGAGAAGAGGGCGAATGAAAAAATCTTTCTTAAATAGAAAGGCAATAAATCCGCTGTTTCTTCATGTCTTCCAAAAAGGACTGTGTTGAATCCCCATCCCACGGAGAATGTTCCTAAAATGAAAAGAGAAAACAGGATGAGGCTATCCGGCACATATTGCCAGAGGCAGTAGAGACAGTGGTGGAAGGGAAGGCGCATCATCGAAGGCGCAAAGACCTCAATTTGAGATATAAGGAAGAGGATGGCATTAAGAATGGAGAAGAGGAATAAAAAACCCAAGATCATTCTTCGTCCATGAGAAGGGTTCTTCAATATTTTAGATTTCAGGCTCAGGCCGATGAAGACGATCAGGGTGAAGTGAGTAATGAGAAAGAGGACTTGAAGGCTCCAAGCATATTGAGGACCGAAAATTGATTCAGGGGTGACCCGAGAGGGCCGTTCAGCCACATCGGTGACCGTCGTGCAGCAAGAGACGAGGGATTCAGGAGCAATCCCGATCATCAAAAGGACATCTCCGACCGAATCGATCAGTACGAGGAGACCGATGATGGAAAGAAGGAGCAACTTTCTCCTCATTAAAGGAGAGGTCTTGGTAGCACGATCCAGAATGTGGAGGATGAGCCATCCTCCGATCAGGAAGAAGTTGATGGGCTTAAGGAGCTCCAGAAAAAGGGTGAGGCCAGGCTTCACTTGAGTGACCCCAAAGATACACATGGCGCCCCCTACATCCGAAATGAAACTCTGGAGGGTCGCATAGAAGAGGGGCCAGTTGATCATCCTTACCACAAGGACGATGCTGAGGATGAGGAGGATGAGATAGGAACGGTTTTCCAATTGGGTCTTTTCTTCGGGAATGAAAGGCCCCCCCCATTTTTTATAAAGGTGAAGAGCGGAGACTTCACCCCAGATCACCAACAGGATGGAGAGGAGGGCGATAAAAATCATCGTGATGCTTAAAACATTTAGGATCATGGACCCCTTCTCTCCTCCACCTCCGCCAGATTTCCATTCTTTAAGTGAAAGATGATCTCACTCAGTTCGATGAAGACGGGGTCATGACTTGAGACGATCATCGTTTTTCCTTTGTTTTTGAGATCGATGAGAATCTCCAAGAGGTTTTTTATCGATTCGGCGTCGATATTCGAAGTGGGCTCGTCAGCGATGATGATTTCGGGGTCGTTGATCAAAGCCCTGGCAATGGCAACCCGCTGCTGTTCCCCTCCGCTCATCTGCTCCGGGGGATGGTCTATTCTCCTCTCCAATTTCAATTGAATTAAGATTTCGACCGACCTTCTCCGCCTCTCCTTTTCCATGATTCCGAGGGGGATTAAGGGAAAGGCGACATTTTCCCAGGCCGGAAGGCGTGGAAGAAGGTTGAAATTCTGGAAGATCAATCCGATCCTCTTCTGCCGGATTCGTGACAGCTCCACATCGGAATAATTTGAGATATCTCCCCCGAAGAGGAGGATTTTACCCTTTGTTGGGCGATCGATGGCGCTGATCAGATTGAGGAGTGTCGTTTTGCCAGAGCCTGAAGGACCCCGGATCAGCACAAAACGATTTTTAAAGATCTCCAGATCGATCTGGTTAAGGGCGCGGACCTCCTCCGGTCTTCCTCCGAAATAAATTTTATCCACCTTCTCCGTTCGTATGATCGATTCCATTACCGCATCGCCTCCGCAGGAGGAACGGTAGCGGTCCTCCAGGTTGAATAAAGGCTTCCGATCATTGTTAAAACGACCGCGAAGAGAAAAGCGAAGAGGGAGGGAAGGGGGAGAAACCTTGAAGGAATAGGAAAGGGGGCCATCAAACCGATTTCTGCAATGAAGAACTGGGCGATGAAGGCCCCGTTGAACCCTTTCAGCCAGACCATTGCCATGAGGATGGACAGGGGGGCGCTCGTGAGGCTGATGGCCAGGTTTTCCAGAGCCACCATTTCCATCACTTCCTGGGTCTGCCAGCCGGTTGCCTTCAAAACCCCGATCTCTTTCTTCCTCTCTGTCTGACCGAATCCGGAGATGACCAGAAGGGCGGGGATGGCAAGTGCAAAGGCGACCGTATAGAGGGCGGTGAAGACTCCTGCCTTGTAATTGAACCCTCTTTCAAAATACCTCCTGACCAGCGACTTATCCTGGACCCTCAGAGGAGGTTCAAGTGGATCAGGGTTTGAGAGGCTCTTCTCCTGAATCTCTTTTGCCAATAGAGGGGCGTACCCCGGCCTTGTGTAGATGAGAATATCTGTCGCCTTTCCTTTTACCTGGAAGAATTCCGAAGCATCTTCAAAGGCCATCAGGATGAGGTTGGCGCTCCATATGGTCGCATTGGCATCGAAAAAACCTGTAATCTTGAAAATTTTCGAAGGATTGGCTGAAAGGGTAAAACGAACTCCGATCTGCAAATTGAACTCTTTTGCCAAACTCTTTCCGATCACCACCTCTCCTTTTCCTCGAAACATCTCTCCCTCAACAAGATGAATCGATCCGGTGATGTTTTCAGAAGGGATTCCAACAATGGTTGCCAGTCGGTTAGAGAAATAGGTCCTTCCAACGACCCGTGGATAGACCTTCATCACCCCTTCCATCTCCTGAAATCTCTTGAGGTGCTGGAGAGAAATAGGGGCATTGCTTCCATAATGATCTGAGGTCACGTAGATATCTGCGCCTTCTTCGACCGAAATGAGGGACTGAAATTTAATCCCCTCGGAGATTGAGATGGCAGTAATGAAGGGAAAGAGGACTGCAATAAGACAGAGGATAAGCAAGATACTCCGGACCTTATTTCTAATGATATTCGCCGTTGCGGTAAAAAGAAGATTGAGATGTTTACTCATTCATTTTTCCCAAATCAATTGATTGACCGGCACCTCCTCAAAGTAGGAGACGGTTGCCGTCCGATCCGGACTGTAAGAATAGCCGCCCGGAATAGGCCAGAGGATGGAATCATCCACCGGCTGGATACGGGGATCAAAATTGATGAAGTTCCAGAGGGGAGAACTGATGGCTCCCATTCCCACCCCTCCCACCATCCTTTGAAAAGCGACCATTTGATCTGCCTGGATCTTCTTCCATGAATATTGGTCCCAT
>DYHU01000013.1:6629-25910 GCA_020724025.1 Syntrophorhabdus sp.
TTGAAAAGCGACCATTTGATCTGCCTGGATCTTCTTCCATGAATATTGGTCCCATAACATTGCTAAGAAGGTCAGAGTGATTAAAATCATAAGAAAGACGAGATAGAATTGGACTTTCTTACCCATAGGAAAATTTATTTCATCTGCTCTTTCCATATCTCCATCGCTTCCTGATAGGTGGCCACTTGTCCTCCAAAACCTTTCTGAAATTTTTCAGCATTCGCCTTGGTCGCAAAGGCAATAAAACCAGGGGCCATGTCCGTGATAACCGTGCTTTTATAAACATAGAACGCCTTTTGAGCATCAATAGATCGGTTGCTCAAAAGATCTGTGGCCATAGCAGATTTGAACTTTTTCTTGAGGCGTAAATGGAGGGTGAGGCCGCATTGAACACCACAGGTAGAAAACTCCTCACCCTCGGTCGTTGTCACCACATATCTTGTATGCGGATATTTTGATACATCCATACCGCAGACAATGCACCGTTTAATTTCTTCACCCCATGCCATGGCGCTCAACAGGAAAATGATCATGATCCAGAAGTTTAATCCCCTACGCATTTTTCGCTCATCCCCCCTTTCGAGAATATTTTACAGGTGTGGCTCTAAAGTTTTCTTCAAGATGGTTTTCTCTTTGAAGACCTCTCCGATGATGATCTCCCTGACGACTCCCTTTCTATCCAAAATAAAGTTGGTCGGAATGGCCTGGACTCCGCATCGCTTTGCAATTCGACCTTCTCGGTCGAGGATGACTGGAAAGGATAGGTTTAATTCCGCAATAAATGCCTCTACCTTCTCTCTACTCTGCTTCACATTGATGGCCAGGACAGCGAGATCATTCTTTTTATATTCTTTGTATACCTTGTCGATGACCGGCATCTCCACGCGGCAGTAGGGACACCAGTCAGCCCAGAATCGGACCAGGATGAGGCGCCCCTTCAGGGCAGTGATCGAGCCTTTCTTCCCTTCCAAATCCACATATTGAACATCTGGGAATTTCTCTCCTATTTTAGGGCTCCTGAAAGTCTCCCTGCGACACCCGAAAATTAAGAGGAGAATGGAGATCAGTAATAGTGAAAAATGATACCTATTTATCCTCTTCATATGGGGCACAACATCCAAGGAGGCTTAATATTTCTTCATGATGAACGGTCTTCCCATTTTTTGCATTTACAAAATAGGCATACCCTCCACCTTCTAAAAGGGGTTGTTTCACGGACTCGGCTGGGAAGAGATTGAGTGCATAGACAAGCTCATAGCTCAGGTGTGTCCCTTTCCTTTTGGGATAGACAACCAATCTTGAGGCGAAGAGCTTCCACCCTTTCTTTCTCAAATGCTTGAAAGCGATGCGGGATGCCTCCTGCTCTGAAATCTTAGGCGTCACATCCATTTCTATATTTGGATGGATGAGAGCACCCATTGAATGGATATTTCCCTTCCTGTCTATAGAGAAGCCAACCGTCGAGTCATAGATCAACACCCCTCTGTAAAGTTGCCAGTATGAGAGGAACCAATCGCTCTCCACTTTATCGATGGATTTTATCTCAAGGTCTTTTGGGTCTAATTTAAGAATGGGAAATAAATCTCCGATGAACTTCTTCCCGGCCTCGATTTGCTCCTTTTTCTCCCAGTCCTTCTTTTTGATATATCGGCCAATATTATATTGAAGTCCATTTATGATCATGGGGGCTTGAGTGATTGGATCCCTTTTGATGGACAGTTTCATTCCCCGAAATTGAATCTCTTCCCATTCTTTTGCCTCGACGGATGGGAGACAAGGCAAGGAAATGGGGAGCAGAAGGAAGGGCAAAAAAATGGTTAGAAAGGGAAGGTTAGATGTGAACCCCCAGATACCTTTGTTGTGTGGCTTCATCGTCGGTGAGCTCTTTAGCTAAACCTTCGTAAACGGTCTTTCCTTTTTCAATGATATAAGCCCTCTTACAAATATTGAGCGCCACCTTAATGTTCTGCTCGACTAAAAGAATGCTGACTCCCCTTTCATTAATCGATTTGATGGTCTCTTCGATGATTTTCGCCAAGATGGGCATCAAGCCCTCCGTGGGCTCGTCGAGGAGCATCAGTTTGGGTTTGGTGATGAGGCCTCTTGCAATGGCCAGCATCTGCTGTTCTCCACCGGAGAGGGTTCCTCCCAATTGGGAGAGTCTTTCTTTCAGTCGGGGGAAGTATTCAAAAACTTGGTCGAGCATTTCTTCATCCATTTTCTGATTGACCAGGGCGATTTTGATGTTCTCAAAGACGGTGAGCTTAGGGAAGATATGTCTTCCCTGAGGGACATAACCAATCCCCAATCGAGGGATCTGATGGGTAGAAAGGTTCGAGGCAATGTGGCCATCAAATAAAACTTGGCCTGTTTTGGGAGGGACCAATCTCATAATGCTTTTGAGGGTTGTGGTCTTCCCCATTCCATTTCGACCCAGAAGACAGACGAGTTCTCCCTCTTTTACCTCAAGGGAGAGGTCGTGAAGGACATGGCTTTTTCCATAATAGGTATTAATTCCTTCCACCTTCAACATCTATTCTCCTCCTAAATAGACCCTTTTGACCTCTTTGTCCATTCTTATTTCATCCGGAGTGCCTTCCGCAATCTTTTCCCCGTAATGGAGAACCGTTATCTTCTCTGCAAGGCCCATGACCACTTCCATATCATGTTCGACCAAGAGGATGGTGAGCTTTGTGGCTAACTCCTTGATCTTTTCGACGATGATTTTCGTCTCCCAGGGGCCCAATCCGGCCGTGGGTTCGTCGAGGAGTAAAAGTTCGGGGTCTGTGCCGAGGGCGATGGCAATTTCAAGAAGCCTCTGGTCTCCATAAGAGATGTCGCAGGCCGGGGAATCTTTTTTTTCAGAGAGCCCCACCATTTCTATGAACGATTCTGTTTTTTCCCGAACATCCGTAAGACTTCTCACATGGAGGAAAGGATTTAGAACTCGTTTTCTGGATTGGGCGGCACTCCAGACATTATCGAAAACCGTTAGGTTTGGAAAGATGCTCGTGATCTGGAGGGTTCTGGCGATTCCCTTATGAGAGATTTTATAAGGAGGAAATCCTAAAATATCTTCGCCTTTGAAAAAGATTTTCCCTTCTGTCGGAGGGAGGGTCCCTGTAATGAGGTTGAAGAGAGTGGTCTTTCCTGCTCCGTTGGGGCCGATGATCGCCCTTAACTCTCCTCTCTTGACGGAGAGATCGAGACCATTGATGGCTGCTAAGCCTCCGAAATTTTTTTTCAACTTCTCTATCTTTAAGATTTCAGGGTTCCTTTCCAAAAAATCTCACCCCCTTTGTCTTTTCTTTAAGGATCCCGATGATTCCCTGAGGAGAGATGATGACCACTACAATTAGAATCAACCCAACCAGGATGGGATAATGTCGGAACCAGGAGCTGATATAGTCAGTAAAGAGGATTAATATCCCTGCCCCCACCATCGGGCCGATGAGCGTTCCTGCTCCCCCAATGACGGTCCATACAACAGCTTCTCCAGAGACCGTCCAGTAGAGGAATTCCACAGTGGTATATCTTGAGGTAAGGACATAGAGGGCGCCGCTTAATCCACTGACAGTGCCCGCCATTATAAAGGAGATCAATTTATACCGATCGGTATTGTACCCGATGAGCTTTGCTCTATCCTCATTCTCTTTAATAAGCTGAAAGACCTTCCCTACCGGAGAATTTAGAAACCTCCTGCATACAAAGTAAGAGGGGATGACGAAAAGAAGAACAAAATAATAGTTGAGCAAAGAGTCGGCGAGGGTGAGGTTGGGAGTAAAAGAGAAGAGGGCAGGGGTAGGAATGGAAAGGCCATGTTCCCCGCCTGTGACAGACTTCCAATCTAATGCGATAAAGAAGAAAACGAGGCCAAAGATAAAGGTGATGATCACAAAATAGGCCCCACTGACTCGAATAGAGAAAAAACCGACAAAGGCAGAAAGGATGACGGCCACTGCCACTGCAAGAAGAATGGCTATCCAAATTCCTGGATTGAGATAGGTGATGGCTATCGCAACGGCATAGGATCCCGCTCCGAAAAAGAGGGCCTGGCCGAAACTGAGCATGCCCGTATATCCGTAAATAATATCAAAGGCAAGGGCAAAGAGCCCCCAGATTAAAATTTCGGTCAATAGCCTCTTGTAATAAGAACCTAAAAACGGAGGGACACAAATCATTAAAAGGAAAACTCCTGCGATGACAAGAGATTTCCCAAACTTTCCCATTTTCACCTCTCTTTTCCAAAAAGGCCTTCGGGACGGACCATCAGGACGGTTATCATAAACACCAATGAAAAGACCCTCGCAATGACAGGACTTACAAAGACACTTGAAATCCCCTCCAGTTCCCCTATCAAAATGGCCGCCAAAACCGAACCTTTGATACTACCCAACCCTCCCACGATGACAACGATAAAGGCGATGACGAGGATGTCAAGGCCCATTTTAAAGCTGACCACCACGATCGGTGCAGAAAGAGCCCCTCCCAATCCTGCCACCAAGGCTCCTAATCCAAAGGTCATAAAGTAGACGGCATTGGTGGGGATCCCGAGGCCCAGGGCCATCTCTCGATCGTACTGAACTGCTCTCATCCACATCCCATATTTGGTTCTATAAATAAAAAGCCACAGTCCTGATAGAATCAATAATGAAAAGAGAGCGACAAAAATTCTGTAGAAAGGGTACCGGAAACCGACCAGCGGGAAGCCCCCTTCGATAGGGGGAAGTAATCTCTGGGGAGCCCCCCCAAAGGTAGCCAGGGCCAGTTGTTGGAAAATGAGGAGGAGGCCGAAGGTGACGATGATCGTGATCACCGGCTTTCCTTCGACCGGTCTGATGACCCCCCTTTCCAGGCAGAGACCGATTCCTCCCACAATGAATGGAGCGAGGAGAAGGGAGAGCCAGAAATTTCCAGTCACCCGTTCTATGTAAAAGGCAATGATAGCCCCCATCATGTAAAAGGCTCCATGGGCGACATTGATCACATGAAGGAGGCCAAAAATCAGCGTTAAACCAAGAGCAATCAAGGCGACGATGAGGCCCCAGACAAGACCATTGACTGCCTGAAATCCGATCTGAGAAAGGTATGCCTCCATTGCCTCCTCCCGAGAAGGAAGATTAAGCCATCTCCTCTTGGCTGAGATGGCCTAACCTCCATTCCTGTCAAGAAATTACAGGGACTCCTTACGATAATCGACCGGAGATGGATAGATGGACTTTTCAGGGGAAATCTTGAATTTGGTCCTCAATTTCCCACCTTCGATTCTCGAGAGCCACATCTGAGGGAATGCCTGATGGTCTTCAGCCCTTATCACTTTATCCCCCTGGGGGAACCAATGACCTTCCTTCAGAGGGAGACCTTCTAAGGCTTCGATGAACTTGGGAGTATCCTTTTTACTCTTCCATCCGCTCTTCTCGATTCCCGCTTTGATGACAAACACCGCTTCATAGGTGGCCCAATAATGGGAGCCGGTGATCACACCTGTCCCCCCAATCTCTCTGCCTTCATTATCGATATTTACAAATTCACGCATCACCCTGTGATGGGGGGTATCGTGGTCGGCAAGGGTCCTGGGAAGATATTCGAGGGTCCAGTCTCCCTCGACGGCCGCTCCTAACTTTCCGATGTCAACCCCGTCGTAGTTGCAGATGACGGAGAACTTTTTCCCCTTATAACCGATCTCCTGGAGTTGACGGATGAAGCCCAATGTATCCGCTCCCAGGGTTGCAAAATAGACGGCCTTTGTATCTCCGGGAATTTTTGCGAGGTAAGGCATAAAATCTTTGGTTCCTACTGGAATATTCTGAATTCCAGTGATTTTCCCCCCTGCCTCTTCCACCAGTCTTTTAAACCAGTCACGGTGAGACCATCCCCAGGCATAATCGGTGTTGCAGACGAACCATTCCTTACTGACGTTGTCCATTGCAAACCTGTGAGCGGCCTGAACCTGCTGTCTTACATGGGTAATAATTCGAAAGATATATCGGTTTCCTTTGTCTGCTGTAATCTCCGAAGCCATCGCGTTAGGGAAATAAGGGGTTTTGAGCTCTTTTGCAACGGGAGCAATCCCAATAGCGATCCCTGAGTGGGTTGTGCCAAGTACAAAATTGCAACCTTCGAGCTCAACAAGCCTCCGAAACTTCCTGATTCCTGTGGCAGGATCTGAAGCCGTATCATCAATGACCAGTTTAACGGGTCTTCCTGCAATCCCTCCAATTTTATTCACATACTCTGCCACACCTTTTGCGACCCTCTCACAATCACGGCCATAGGATGCTAAGAATCCTGTGATATCAAAAGTTCCCCCGATGATAATCGGTTCTTTCGCGGCGCGGAGAACGGTGGGAAAACCTAAGGTTCCTAAGGCCAATCCCCCTGCCCCCATGGCTGTGGTCTTCAAAAATTGCCTTCTTGTAACCTTTCTATATAAAAATTTTTTTCTCATTGTGATGACCTCCTCCCTTCTGGCATAAAATGAAACAGCCCCCCCAACCCATCTTATAAGATCCCATACCCTCTCTTGCTCCCCATCACCTCCTCTCCCATTGGAATATGTTTAGTCTGACCAGACCTTCTCCCGTTTATCAATCACCCTTTTTGCCTTATGGGTTGCTCTTTCAAGTGTATTTTCTTTTAAGATCTTTACTCTGGGAGAGACTCCCAGAAGGCTCTTCAATCTTCTTCGAATCTCCTCGGCCAATTTCTCATCAGGAATATCGATGCCCTCTTTCTTCTCAACCTCCACATCGAACTTATCCAGATGTTGTTCTCGATAGACCACGACCCGATATTCTCCAGTCAATTCTTTAAAATCCCTGACCACCTTCTCAATATCGCTCGGGAAGACATTGACTCCTGTTATGATGAGCATATCGTCGATCCTTCCATGAATATTGATCCTCGCATGGGTTCTTCCGCATCGACAGACCTCTTTGTTCACCGTGATGATATCCCCTGTTCGAAACCGGATCATGGGCCTGGCCCGTTTCTTTAAAGTGGTTAAAACCATCTCACCCCTTTCACCCTCTGGAACGGGCTCAAGGGTATCGGGGTTTAAGACCTCCAGAAGGTGGTGATCCTCTGTCAGGTGAAGGCCATTCTGCTCCTCACACATCCCTGCATTGGCCCCGAAGATATCGGAGAGTCCGTAAAAGTCGTAGACCCGGGCATCCCATAATCGTTCAATCGCATCCCTTGTGGATTTAATGGAGCCTCCCGGTTCTCCTGCAACAATGATTTTATTGATCGCGAGATCTTTCGCAGGGTCAATCCCCTCTTTGAGGGCAGTTTCACCTAAGTGCCATGCATAGGAAGGGGTCGTCCAGGTGATGGTGGGCTTGAATTGTTTCATAATGAAGAGGAGCCTCTCCGAAGGAATGGCCCCCCCCCAGATGCAGAGGGCGCCCACCCTCTGGGCGCCGATCACATCGGGACCTCCGATGAAGAGCGTGAAGTTCAGGGCATGGAGATATCGGTCTTTGGGCCTCATCCCTATTCCCCAGAAGAGTCTCGCCTCCACATCCTGAAATTCATCAAAATCTTGGGCTGTGAATGGGGAGAGAGTTGGAACACCGGTTGAACCGCTGGAGGCTGAGACATAGATGATCTCCTTCTCTGGAACAGCCACCATATCCCCAAGATCTGGAGCTGCGAGCTGCCTGTCCCGCTCCACCTTCTTATTAGTGAAAGGGAATTTTTGGATATCCTCTAAAGACTTCAGGTCTTTCGGTTTCACCCCCTTTTCATCAAAGGACATCCTATAGTAGGGTGAATTCTTATAAGCGAAGGATATCTCTTCCTTGAGTAGCTCCAGTTGGAGCGCCTCTAACTTTTTCCTCGGCATCGTCTCTATCTTCTTATCCCAATATTTCCCTCTCGCTCCAGTCATGGCCTTTTCTCCTGTCTCTTCAATTTCTCTGGCTCCCTCCTCCATTGAGATATCGGAGGCCTCTTGCTTTGCAACTCCTTATCCTCTATTCATCTTTTAACCCGGCCAATTCCCGGGCCAATCGCTTCTTCTCCTCCATATCGGATAACCTCTCCACCATTACCCTTTGAGCTTGAACCGGACCTGCTCCATGCCATGTCCCGGGGCCATGCTGACCTGCAATCCAATGCTGAAGGAATTTGGTGATGCGCATGCGTTTGGAAGCAGGCACCTTTGTTTTATAGTATTTTTCCATATAGGCTTTCGTTTCGGGATTCTTCAGTTCCCTTTCCGATGGCATGGTGACCACTAACCCCCCTGCAATATCTCCGGCTAACTTCATGATTTCCCAGAAGCCGTGGGCGATATTGATCTTTGCAATATTGCCGAACATGTCATCCGGGAGATAAAGTCCTGAGCCCATGGGTTCTTCTTTTCCCTTCAGGGCAGAAGCTATTGTAGAAGCCCGAGCCGTCTCGCTCAGGATGAGCATATCAATGATCTTTTCCTTAATTTGAGGAATCCTGTCGAGACCGTTATATTCTGCCAACAATTGTGTGGCTCCGATGATCAGGTCGGCGAACCCCACCTTGCAGGCACCGCCGCAATTCATACGGTGGATCTTTGCAAACCGTGAGACGAGGTTGCGAGTGTACTCCACTTCTCCGCACATAAAGACTCGTTCCCAGGGAACAAAGACATTGTCGAAGACCATCAGGGCAGTCTCCCTGGCTCCATAAATGGGGTTGCCCAACTCACCCTCATCCGATGTGAGAAGCCTTTCGGCAGTAAAAGGGGTGTATTGAGAGACATAGGTAATCCCTTCAGCCCCGTTGGGAACAGCGAAAGCTACCGCAAATGATTCTTCCCCCTTCCTCAATGCCTGCCCGGGAATCACCACTGTTTGGTTGGAAACAACGGCCCCACTCTGATTCACTTTAGCACCCCGGACGACTATTCCTTTTCCATTCTTTTCCACCACATGGACATAGACATCCGGATCCTCTTGTTCAGACGGCCTTTTACTTCGATCTCCCTTCGCATCGGTCATGGCCCCGCTGCAGGCTAAATCATTTTCTTGAAGGGATGTGAGGAAGGCTTTGAACCTTTGGCTGTATTCCGTTCCCAGATCACGATCCATTTCCCAAGTCACACTTGCCAGGACATTGATGGCATCGCAGCCTACGCAGCGGTAATTGCAGGTTCCAATTTTTTGAGCTGTTAGTAAAGCCATGGAGGCTCGATTCTCCAAGTCTTCGATGCTCGAATTGACATGGAGAGAACGATTGACCCCTTCCCCTGTTAAAGGGGAAAAAGCTGTCATAACTCCTTTGTATGCCGGGATGAGGGCTAGATCATAGATCTTAGCTGTGGCCTCAATGACCGATCTGGTGACAGGGTTTTTGAAAAGGTCGGTCACCCTCTCCCCGCCTAAATAGACCTTGGGATTTAATTGCCTTACGCTTTCCCGATACTCCTCAGGCGTCTTGAGAGCCATTGAAATCTTCTCCTTTCCCCATTGAATTGCCATCCTTTTCGAATGTCAGGAAGAATTTCCGCTAAACCCCCTTGATGAAATCACAGAACATTTTGGCGGTTTTCTCAACAATTTCGGCACACTTTTCTCTACCACCGCTCTTCAACCATTGCTTCATCTCCTCCGGGTTTCCGAGATGATACCCTGTGATGAGATAACAGTCTTTGTTTCCAAACTCCTTCTCAAACCGATCCCAGAATTCTCGACACTTTTCGTAGACTTTTAGAGCGGCATCACGGTCTTTTGGATGGGTCCTTCCTAATTTCATACCGATGCCCATTACTGAGCCAATAAGGGCTCCGCAGAGAGATCCTTTCAGTCCAATCCCTCCGCCAAAACCGGTGGCCAGTTTCGGAAGTAATGAATCCGCAATCCCAAAATAGTCCTTGAAACTCAAGGAAACCGCCTCCGCTCAGTTATACCCTTCTTCGAAATAATGTTTCGCTTTCTCTGAGACCCATTTTGAATCATTCATTCTTTCCATCCCATCCTCCTTGCATCAGTCACGATTGATTTACTAAGTTTACTACTCCACTCAACTTTTGAAACAAAAAATTAAATGTAATACATTATTGTACGGCCCCGTTGTTCAACCATCCCTCTCGTCCTATTGCAGACATCGGCTAAAGTGACGTGGTCTAAAATCCCCGCCGTGGCATTCGCCACGTCAACCATCACACTTCGAATTCCGCACGTTACCTCTTTCGGGCAGTTCACATGCTCCCTTTTGCTAACGCAACTTAATGGAACCAAGGGGCCGTTAATCAGACGAATCACCTCACCGAGGGAAATTTCATCCGGGGGTCTGCTCAAAAAATATCCGCCCCCAGCGCCTCTTTTACTTTGTACGAAACCTGCATTCTTAAGTACGATTAATATCTGTTCCAAGAATTTGTCAGGAATAGCCTCTTCCCGGACAATATCCTGTATCTGCCTCATACCCTTTTAATAATTCAGGGCAAGGTCCACCAAGGCCCTTAATGCATATTCCCCCTTTTTTGTAATTTTAGTTCCTCTTCAACCTCATCAAGATAAAAGTCAGTAAAGTTTATCAAATAAGTAAACAATATTATAAATTAATCTTGAATTGTCAAGTAATAAATGAAAAAGTAATAAATGAAAAAGGGGCAACTCTTTTAAGATGGAAATCCCAAGGAGGGGAATATATATAGCCTACCCAATGGAATAAAGGAGTTCCTCTATGTTATTTCACTTAAGAAAAGAGCCCCTGAAATCGGAGACGCAGAAACATCTATGAAAAAGTTCAGGGTACATTCTGGGGTTTTGGGACAGTCTCTGTGTCCCTATTTTTAATGCTCTTTCGGAAGTTCGCAGAGTTCAATCAGAACACCGCCTGAAGATTTAGGATGGACAAAGGCGACTTTTGTCCCTTTCGTCCTTACCCTCCACTGTGATAATGCCGTGTTCAACAAATGAAAGGTATATAGAAGATTTAAGTGAGGAAGTCAAACCAAAATCTTTTTTTCGCGGTAGGCCTTGAGATATTCGAGGCAGTATGGATCCTGGTTGGCGAGGATCCGGCTGGCATAAATCGAGGACATGAGGGCCTGATCCCGAACATCGATGAGGAGGGCATCGAGGCCGGCATAGATCGCCATGTCGAGAAAAGTTCTGTTGATTAAGCGCCTTCCAGGAAGCCCCATGCTCACATTGCTTACCCCGCAGGTGATGTGGGATTGAGGAAAATTTGACCGGATCATTTTGATCGTCTCCAGAGCCACGAGGGCGGCATCGGGTTCCACGGCCACAGAGAGGACGAGGATATCAAAATAGATGTAATCAGGGGGGATATCGGCCTGCACTAAATTCTGGTAAAGCTTTTTGGCTACCCCAAACCTCTCTTCAATCGTTTTTGGAATTCCCTGATCGTCCATCAGGAGGACGACCATTTTGCATTTCTTTTCGGTGACGAGGGGGAAGAGTTGATTCCACTTTTCTTTTTCACCGGATATGGAATTGAGGATAGGAGGCTCCGAATGGCGGTAGACCGAGAGGGCCGCCTTGAGGGCTTCAGGGCTGGCGCTATCGATCATTAGCGGGATAGGGACCTCTTCTTGAACGATTTCCACCAACCAACAAAGGTCCTCCACCTCATTCCCTCCAGCCACACCAGCATTGACGTCCAGGAAATGGGCCCCGCATTCATACTGGATTTTCGCCAATTCTCTGAGGAAAGGCTCATTTCGATCCAGGATGGCCTGCCCTACTTTTTGGATTGTTCCATTAATGGACTCGCCAATGATTAGCATGAAAATTTCCTTCTGTAACTCAGCCCTTTAGGGCTGATTATCAAAGTAGGGGCAATTCATGAATTGCCCCTACTGCTGTATCCCTCCTTTGCCGCTTCGACGATCGCTCTCAGGTTGGCAATCGGCGTTTGAAGGGGAACAGCGCATTCCGGGGCGAGGATATCCACACCAGCCTCTATGCTGTAACGGGCTTGCCGATAGACATCCTCCGGAGTTCCACTGAAGAGGACATCTTTATTGCTAATATTCCCTATTAAAGACATTTCATGGTTCACCACCTGGACAGCCATTTTTGCATCCACCTGCCACTCAAAGTGATAGGCATCAAAACCAGCCTCTACAAACAGCCGGAGTCGATCGGAGCAATTTCCACAGAGGTGAAGGATGGTAAGGGCTCCAATGCGCTGGTTAATCTCTTGGTGGATCGGAAGTAAAAAATCTTGATACGTTTTTGGGCTGACCAGATCGCCTGTCGCGTGATCAGCAATGACCACGGCATCAGCCCCTGCTTGAAGCTGAGCTTTTGCAAAGCAGATCGTCACCTCCTTGAGGCGATCGAGGAGGCGACGAACCTTGTCCGGGTCGGTTAAGGTCCAGAGGAGAAAATCCTGCACCCCTGCCATGTGGTAAGAAAGGGTCCATGGGCCCATCACCTTCCCAATGATGCCGACATGATCTCCATAATTTTTTCGTAATATTTCTAAGGCCTCCAAAACCACTTTCATCGAGGGCTTCTCAAGGAGACTCTCAGGAATGTTAAGGTCGCTCACCTCTTTTACAGGATGGGTTTTGGCATCAGGCATCATGGTCGGGCTGCCCCAGTCGACCACACATCCTAAGGCTTCAGCTTCTTGCTGAACACTGAATTCCGGCATGATCGTGTCGAAACCCAGGATTTCATATCCAGCGGCTGCCAGCTCAGCCATCTTCTCTGAATTGAGATGGGCATCCGGAAAATAGACACCCGTCTTCTCCATCAATTCAATCGAAACGATAGAGGTCGGGTTAGCGACTGAAATCCGATCTCCTTTTCTTCCTCCAAAAAGACCGGAAAGGAATCGCCGCTTGGGGGTGGAAGGAAGATTCCCTGTCATTTACTTTCTCCTGAAGTGAGGAGTCGGTTGGCGAGTTCCACCGCCCTCACTGCATCCTCTCCATAGCCATCGGCACCAATTTCATTTGCAAACTTCTGAGTGACCGGGGCTCCCCCCACGATGACCTTTGGTGGACTGGGAAAGGTTTGTCGAATAGCCTTGGTCACATCCCTCATCTCGATCATGGTTGTTGTGAGAAGGGCAGAGAGCCCAACGATCTGAGGCTTCTCTTGGAGGATCGCATCCAGAAATCGGTCTTTTGGGATATCTATTCCAATGTCAATCACCTGATATCCTGCTCCTGTCATCATCATTGTTACGAGATTTTTCCCGACGTCGTGGATATCTCCTTTTACCGTTCCGATAACAAACTTGCCTTTACTCTGAACGTTATTTTTAAGGAGTTGGGGTTTGAGAATTTCGATTCCCCTATTCATGTTTCTGGCAGCCAGTAGAACCTCGGGTACCCAGATCTGGCAGGCCTTAAACTCCTGACCAATGATGCCCATTGCTCCAATCAGCCCTTCATTCAGGATAGCAAGAGGGGAGACCTGCTTATCAATACACTCTTTAACAAGATTTTCTGTGGTGGCGAGATTGGTATCTCGCAGAGCCTTATAGAAATGTTCAATCTCTTCTTTTGTCATGCGAATGCCGTCTCGGTCCTCAGAAAAAGAATGATATCATAACTTCATCGGCAACTGTCCCCATTCTTGAACCATCTCGGTAATCCTGAGCAGTCTCTCGAATTTGGCGTCGGGTGGGGTGGTGTCACTTACGCCCAGAATGAATCGGTCCCCTGGGGCGATCTCACAAAAAAGGTTTTTCATAAATTTTTCAAATTCCTCATCAGACATACTCTCTTCCAGGAGAGCCACCGAAGGCACCCCTCCAAAAATGGTGACTTTTCCTTTGAACGCTTTCTTCACTTCACTGATCGTGACTTTTGTCATCGGCTGGGGGCAGAACGCTTCGGCAATGTCCATTCCGCTTTCTGGGAGGAGATCGAGAAGCCCTTTATTCTCCCCATCACAGTGGCAGAGGAGGAGTTTCCCTTTGGCATGAAGCATGTCGGCCAGTTTCTGGAGATGCGGCATGATATGATCATTGAAGAAAGGAGGGTATGTGATCATCTCGTCATAGTTAGCGCCAGAAAAGATCACTTCTGCAGGCGAGTCTGCGAGAACCCTGAAAATCTGATCGAAATATGGCTCCATATCTTCACAGAGTCCCTGCATTTCTTTGGGATGATCGTACATCTCGAGATAGAAAGCCGTGGCATCGAGGAATTCTTTCATAATGTGATGCATCGGGCTCGCAGAGAGGTTCGCAAAGGCCGCTGCAAATCCTTTATCTCCAACTTTTTTCTGAAACTCCAGATAATTATTGTAGCTGGGAAGGATCTTCATATTTTTGAAGATATACCCAATGGTTTTATAATCTTTAGGCTCCTTGATAATGTGTTCAGTAATCCATGTGATCGATGCCCCAGCCCGCTTCATCTCTTCAGAATAAAGGATTTTACATGAGACCGATCCCACAGGGGTGTGATAGGTGACAAGGGTGGTATCACCTTCTTTTTTTACCTCCCTTTCCACACCAACTAATTCTGGTCGGTAAGCCATCCCCCATAAACGATAAATCCCAATACCCCGGTCAATATTATCCTCGGGTGATCTGACATTTAAGAATTCGGGAACGATCTTATGATAGCCTCCGCCGATGTAATCAGCGACTTCATCCAAGGACGCATCCTGCTTGAACGGAGGGGGTAACGTCCTTCGCATTGAATTGGAATTGTGCCAGAGATCAATTCGAGGAACCCAGGGAAGCTGATCTGGCCATTCCCCACGAGCTGCTTTTAGCATCCGCTCTTTATGTGTCATCATAGTTGCTTTTTAGTAGCCGCAGGCTTTAGCTTGCGATTAAATATTTTCAGAATAGTAAAACCCGAAGTTTGCGGTCATAGTTCATATATTTTGGGTTTACAATTTTATAGGATATTGACCATATCTTAATGCTGTCTCCCGCATGGCCTGATAATTTTCAAACCGGACCCAGTTAGGAACAGAATTTCCCGACCCAAGGGCATAGCCTCCTCCAGGTGCAATCTCACGGATGCGTTTTCTGGTCAGTTCCATGACCTCTTCAGGAGTTCCACTAGCAAGTAGATCGGTATGAATGTTGCCAATAATTCCAATTCTTTGGCCAACTCTTTCCTTGACTTCGTTGATGTCCATGCTAGTGGGATCAATAGGGTGGATTGCATTAAAACCGATAGTGATGAGATCTTCCATGATCTGCCAGATATTTCCGTCTGAATGGACGAAAAATAGGAGGTCTTGCTTTTTGGCGATGGAGGCCAGCTCTTCATACCATGGGAATACATATTTTCTTAAAAACTTTGGATCGATCATTGGCCCAGAGCCATAAGATAAATCGTCCACAACCCAGAGGCCTCCAATTTTTGGAATTTCCAGCAGCTTCTTTGCACCTTGGATCTGAACTTCTCCTATTTTCTGAAAAATCTTTCCTACCAGTTCTTCTTGAAGGTAGAGGCTCAGACAGAAATTCTGAAAGCCCATGAGCATCCAGGTCAGAGTAAAGATTTTCCCCGAGCAGGCAATGACCTTCATCCCTTCAGGAAGGAAGGGTTGGACTTCATAAAATTTTCTAAAATCAAGTTTTGCAGCCTCATCCCAGGGAAACCGTTCATAATCTTCTGGGTTGGAGATCACCCCTTTCTCTTCAATATCCCAAGGGACCACTTCCTCGGTATCTTTACCTTTTCTAAGCACTTTTTGAACTACTCCAAAAATACTCGACTCTTTGGTGATCTCACCGGGGCTCATCATCCCCACAGTCAAAGGTATAAAGTCATAGCCAGCCTGACTCCAGAATTCGACCTGCAATAGAAGATCGGAATCGATCACCTTCTTCCCTAAGAACTGGGATTGGATCTCATAGGCCACAAGGGCCTCGGCCAAAGGCAGGCGGTCCGGTTCTTCATGATGGATAGCCTTTTTTAAACGTTCAAAATTTGGTTGGATAGTCATGGCCTCTCCTAAATTTCATGGTGATTTATTTAATCATAGTACCTGGTAACCACAGGGCGATCTGCGGAAAGATATTAATTATAGCAAGTGCAATGATTATAAGAAAAAAGAATGGTATCGTAGATCGAAAGATCTCCCCGACCGTAATGTCTTGAGGGGTTACCGACTTGAGGTAAAAAACTCCTGGCCCAAAAGGAGGAGAGATATAAGAGATCTGCATATTTAAACAGTATAATACTCCAACCCATACTGGATCGAATCCAAATTCCTCAATGATTGGTAAAAATAGAGGAACAGTCAGAAGAAGAATGCCAATCCAGTCAAGGAAACAGCCAAGAATCGTCCAGATGATCTGCATCACAATGAGGGTGCCAAAAGGTCCTAACTTCAAACCAATTAATGCCTTTGCCACAAAATCAGTTCCACCTGCCAATGTGTAAAACCCTACAATTGCTGAAGCCCCGAAGAAAAGCCATATAAGCATACATGTTACTTTCATCGTTCGGATGGCAGCATCTTTGATCATTTGCCAATTAAGACGTCGATAGATGGCAGCAGAAATCACTGCTCCAAGACTTCCCGTTCCTGCAGCCTCTGTTGGGGTCGCAATCCCGAAATATATAGAACCCAAAACCATTACAACAATAAATCCCGGGAGAATTAAACCTAAGAGCATGCGAAATTTTTCCTTCAAGGGAATGTTTAATTCTTCTGAAGGGGCAGGGGGGGCAATATTTGGATTGAGATAAGCTCGAATTAAAATATATCCAGAGTAAAGGCTCGCCAGCAATAAGCCAGGTAGAATACCTGCAATATAAAGTTTACCCACTGATACCCCTGCCATTAGACCATACATGATAAAGACAACGCTCGGGGGAATCAAAGTAGCTAAAGCACCTCCACAACAAACCGATCCCAAAGCCAGCCTTTTATCATATCCTCTACTGAACATGGCAGGGAGAGCAATCATTCCAAAGGTGGTGATTTCAGCACCTATAATTCCCACCATAGCGGCCATAATCACGGAGGCAATAATCGTGGCCACCGCAAGTCCGCCTCTCATTCGACCGCTCCAGACATGAATGGCTCTAAAAAGGTCCTCTGCAACACCTGAGCTCTCGAGAATGCAAGCCATAAAGATAAAGAGGGGAACAGCCACGAGGATAAAATTGTTCATCATGGTAAAAATTCGCGTGACAATAAGCATGAGGGTGTCTGGACCGAATAGAAGGATTGTAAAGATAACAGCCACACTTCCTGTTGAAAACGCAAGAGGTAGCCCCATCAGCAATATGGTTATAAAAACAATAACAAGGAGAAAAGTGATCCAACCGATGCTCATAGTTCACGTCCTCGAATGGCGAAGTTTAAATCCCGGATGAAATTGGCGATACTTTGAATCAATAATATAAAAGCACCCACAGGAATGACGATTTTAAGTGGGTAAATGGGGGGATTCCATGGGGAGCCAGTCGCCTCGCGAACTTTTAAAGATTCCCAGGCATATATCGAACCCATCCAGATCAATGCACCCAGATAAATTAAGATGAAGAAGAAAGTGATAACATTTAAGATCGCACGAACTCGTGGTGAAAATCGAAGATAAAGAATGTCTACAGATACATGGGCACGGTAGTAAAGGGAATAAGCCCCTCCCAGAAGATAACCAATAGCAGAAAGGTAGACAACGGCTTCATTCGCCCATATCGTCGGTTTATTGAATACAAATCGCACTAAAATCTCATAGATCACAAAGCATACAACGATCGGATTGATGATGCTGACAAATTTCCCAGACCAGATGCTTATGGCATCAATCTTCGATAGAAAGCCCTTCATCTTTCGAACCATTATGCTTGGAGAAAGGCGAGATGGTCGCCTTTCTCCAAGCACCCAAGATTTATTTTATATGCCCCAGTTCTCTCAACCAGGCTTTCTGTGATTCGATGGCCTTCTTGCTCAAGGGATTCTTTGCTGCCCACGCATCCCAGATGGTTGCAACAACTTCTCTGATTCTGCGAAGTTCCTCGTCAGACCAGACGATGCGGGTAATCCCCTTTTTCACCATTTCTGCTTCCGCTCTAATATCATCGAGAGCCACTCGCTCTACAGAATCCCAGGTATATTCCCTTACGGCCGCTTCAAGGATTACCTTAATATCCTCGGGCAACTTTTTCCATTCATCCATATTGACACAGAAATCACCGTCTGGCATAGAATGGAATTTGGGGATGAAATACTTTGTAACTTCATGGAAACCCAGCCTGTAATTCATCGAAGGAGTTCCCCAGTCTGTAGCATCCACAACACCTCTCTCCAGAGCTGAGTAGACCTCGCCTCCCGGGAGGATAATTACGGAGGCGCCGAGCTTGGTCATCAAATCGGCCGTCATCCCATGCGGAACCCTGAATTTTAGACCTTTAAAATCCTCGAGCCTATGAAGAGGCTTCTTCGAAGGGATAGATTCAACACCCCACCAGGTCACCCCAACGCAATAGACATTGTACTGTGCATAAAGGTCCCGTAGCATCTCCAAGCCCCCTTTATAATGGTACCAAGCGTCTTTTTGCCATGGGTGAGTATAGGCAAAGATCATATCCCCAATGCTTGCAAAAGCAGGATCTTTTCCTGTCCAATAGCCCGGCCATTGATTCATTGCCTGTAGGACATTTTTGCTCACAGCATCAAGACATTCAAAGGTTCCCACGATTGCGCCAGCCGGGAAAGGGGTGATTTCCAGCCTCCCGTCGGTGAGTTTCTTCACCCGGGCGCAAAAATCCGCAAAGATCTTATAGGTTAACTCAGCAGCACTCCATAGGGTTGTGGCCTTCCACTTAAACATTGGTTTGGTCTGAGCATGGACAGATCGGGCTCCTGCCATGGCAGCTCCCGCCCCGATGGCGGTCGCTCCTACAGTCTTTAAAAAATCTCTTCTTGTCTTTCCCATTGCCGTTTCCTCCTTTCACTTAGGATTTATTCGCCCCCAATAAATGGGGGCGCTACGAATTCTCCGACTCCCTTCATATCATCTTAAATTCATTTGGCAAGCAAGGATTTGACCACATCAACAGCCGAAGCTGCATCCGGGGCATATCCATCCGCACCAATATCTCTGGCAAACTTTTCTGTGAGCGGAGCCCCTCCAACGATTGACTTAACCTGATGTCTTAACCCGGCTTTCTCAATAGCATCAATGGTTGTCTTCATCTCTCTCATCGTGGTGGTAAGCAGTGCCGACATTCCCACGATCTGTGGCTGATGGACCTTGATGGCCTCCACAAATTTTTCCACAGGCACATCAATTCCCAAGTCGACCACCTCAAACCCTCCCCCTTCCAACATCATGATCACCAAATTCTTTCCGATGTCGTGAAGATCTCCTTTCACCGTTCCG
>DYHU01000221.1 GCA_020724025.1 Syntrophorhabdus sp.
TAGAATTCCCCTGGATTCCCGTTTTCACGGGAATGACGACTTTTTACGAATTCATCATATTTGAAATTTCCCCCCTTAATCTCCTCCCCCTATGATGGGGGAGGATGAAGGTGGGGGTGGACAGATGAACCGAAGAGATCTTGAAAAAAATTCTATTTGTCTCGTTAAAGGAAGTTTCGGAAAACCTGACCTCTACAAGGTAGAAATAGGTGGCCAGACCTTTATGGTCAAAGATGTGAGGAAGAGGAATTTTTTTTTGCGATGGACCCTGGGACTCTGGTTGATTCATAAAGAATGGAAGATCTATTCCCGGCTAAAAGGATTGAAAGGCATTCCTCAGCCTGTAAAAAGGATTGATCGCTTTGCTTTTGCCATGGAATTTATTCCGGCGAGGGCGGTCGGCCGAGACGAAGCGCTTTCCCCTTCTTTTTTCTCAGAACTGGAGCGAGTCCTGGGAGAGGTGCATTCGAGGGGAGTCGTCCATCTGGACTTAAGGCATAAAGGAAACATCCTCGTCTCCGAAGAGGGGGAACCCTTTCTCATCGACTTTAACAGCAGTTTTTCATTTAAAGGAGGAGAACTCCTCCACCGTTTATTCTTTCCCCTGCTCAGATGGGTGGATTATGGCGGATTATTAAAATTGAAAAAGAGAGCTTCCCCTTCCTCCATGACCCCTGAAGAATTGTCTTTCCTCAAGCGGTTCAACCTTCTTCGCAAACTCTGGATCTTCAATTAATCATCTTTCCCCCACTTAGCCCACCCTTGCCTGTCAAATGCCAAGTTTGAATCTATTCCTCTGATGACGAGCCCATCTGTAAACGGAAAAGGATTCATGCGAATCTGACTTGCGAAGGCATTTCATCCTTATTGAAACAAAGGGTCTCCTGGTAATTGGATAATTCCTCGCTTTGTTCGAGGCGATGCTTCGCATTGGACCGCTTCATTTCACTCGCAGAGATATTCTTCTAAAAGGCAATAAAGGTTGAAAATCTTCACTTGACATTACGATTTTCAATGATAAAATAGGAGTATGATTCAACGTCCCCATGCACGTAATCGGGTTCTAAATGTGTTCCAGGTCCATCCGACCGCTGCCCTTCTTGGGCCACGTCAATGCGGCAAGACTACACTGGCAAGGATAATCACTGAACGCAATCACTCTACTTTTTTCGATCTTGAAAATCCTGTTGATGTTCGCCGCCTATCTGCGCCTATGCGGGCATTGGAGGGACTTTCAAGTTTGGTAGTGATTGATGAAATCCAGCGCCAGCCATCGCTGTTTGAATTGCTAAGGGTTCTGGTCGACCGTCCCCAGAATCAAGCCCGGTTTCTTTTGCTTGGCTCCGCCTCACCACGCCTGGTGAAGGATGTATCCGAATCCCTTGCGGGTCGTATCGGTTTCGTTGAACTATCAGGTTTCGACCTTCGGGAAGTGGGGCCTGAGAATCACGCCCTTCTTTGGATTCGTGGTGGATTTCCCAAATCTTTCCTGGCCACTAATGATTCTACCTCCATGATTTGGCGAGAAGATTTCGTTCGCACCTTTCTCGAGAGGGACATCCCCCAGTTTGGCATCACAATTCCGGCTGAAACTTTAAGACGATTCTGGACCATGATCGCACACTACCATGGACAAATTTGGAATGCTGCTGAATTCGCAAGATCTCTGGGGACTTCGGAGAATACCGCCCGGCGGTACCTTGATATTCTTGCAGGAACCTACATGGTCAGAATTCTACCTCCCTGGTTTGAGAATATCAGGAAAAGACAGGTGAAGGCACCCAAGATATACATACGGGACAGCGGAATTCTTCACACTTTGCTCCAATTGTCAACCATGGCAGATGTGCAGGGGCATCCCAAGCTCGGGGCTTCATGGGAAGGATTTGCCCTTGAACAGCTCTTAACCTTGCTTGAAACGAGGGATACCTATTTCTGGGCCACTTATTCCGGAGCTGAACTGGACTTGCTTGTGATGATTGGGAGCAAACGATTTGGATTTGAGTTTAAATATTCTGACGCCCCCGGACAGACTCGCTCCATGTCTGTTGCCATTCAGGACCTAAAGCTGGAGCATCTCTGGATCGTCTATCCCGGGAATCAGGAGTATCCTCTGGATGGAAAAATCTCTGTCATACCCGTAAGCTCACTTCCGATTTTAACAGAAAAGGTTCGGAAAGGAGCAAAGACTGATCGAAATCATAGGATTCGTTAATGATGGTTCATTGTGAATGGGAAAGGAGGAGAATTGGTATTACGGCCCTGACCGAAAGCAGATTACGATTGTCGCCATTACGCCCCACCCCTAAAATTGAAAAGGAACAGATGGGGCAAATCTTTAAATCTGTTTATTTTTCTCACCAATTTGATAAACTCCTAACAAAAGTTAAACCTTTGCATCCTCCCCTCATGATTAAAGGAATATTGAATTTAAACCGCTTGAGCCAGGAACCGCCGAGAACAGGGAGCTGAGTGAGGATGTCACAGCCAACTATGGCCCTGATGGTAAACTGTCCGGTTTGGAGATACTGAATGCAAGTATTGTTTTAGGCGAAAGGCTAAATAAGGTGATTGTAGAAGTGAGTCCTATCCAACACGCCGCTGTTCAGTAATACAGTTAAGGTCAATAGGCGCTCTATTGGGAGATTATGCTTGCCCTCGGTTACATAAGCAACAAAGCCCTTTTTAGAACTTGCCACCATTACGCCTTACCCCAAGATTACAACATTAACGCATTGGAATTGAAAATCAGGAAGTTGATTTTATTCAATGCTAATTTTGTAATGTTAATTTTACATTTTGCATTTGTTTTTTTACTTTTCTAAAATCATCTGGAATAGTTCTTTCTGTTTGATCGCCATCTCCCGGGCCTCTTTCTTCCTTCCCTCATGTTCGTATCCGAGAAGGTGAAGAATTCCGTGAATCAGGAGAAGGATGAGCATCTCGATCCCGTTCAGACCCGACTGCTTTGACTGGCGTTTGGCCGTTTCGATGGAGATGACGAGATCGCCAAGGAGGTTAGGGTGAAGCGACGAATACTCCCCTTCTCTCATGGAGAAGGCAAGGACATTGGTGGGTTTGTCCCGGCCGAGATAGCGATGGTTCAGTTCCTGAATCTGTCTGTCGTCGACCAGCAGGAGGCTGAGTTCGGCCTCAGGAAGTCCCAAGTTGGCCAATATCCTTTGGACCACCCTTCTTATCTTTTTTAGGTCTAAAGGGGTAGGTTTTTGTCGATTTCGAATCCAGATCTTCATGGTTCTTCTTTCTATTGGACTCCAAAGAGGGGAGAAGGGGATAGTCGATCCTCTGATGAAAGATGGCGGTCAGGATTCGACTGAAACTCTCTTCGATCTTTTGAAGATCCTTTAAAGTCAATTCACATTCCTCCATCTGCCCGTCCAGAAAGATATTATTAATGATTCTTTGAACCAAACCTTTGATTCGGGAAGGGGTGGGTTCGGAGAGGGTGCGGGAGGCGGCCTCTACGGCATCGGCCAGCATGACGATCCCCGCCTCTTTGGTCTGGGGTTTGGGGCCGGGATAACGGAAATCCCTCTCATCGATCGAATCCATTTCCGGATTCTCTTTCTCCTTCGCTTTCTGATAAAAATAGGAGATCAGACTCGTCCCGTGATGTTGCTGGATGATATGGACGATCCGTTCTCCGAGACGGTTTTCGCGGGCCAGCTCCACCCCGTCCTTGACATGGGAGATAAGGATGAGGCTGGACATCGTGGGCGTGAGATGGTCATGTTTGTTTTCCATGCCCCCCGCATTTTCGATGAAGTAGAGGGGTTTTTTCAATTTTCCGATGTCGTGGTAATAGGCGCTGACTCTGGCCAGCAAAGGATTGGCGGCAATCGATTTGGCTCCCCCCTCCACCAGGCTTCCGACAATGATGCTATGATGATAGGTACCAGGGGCCTGGAGGATGAGGTCCTTGAGAAGGGGATGGTCGAGATTGGCCAGCTCAAGCAGTTTGATATCGGTGGTGTAGCCGAAAAGGCTTTCAATCATGGGAGCGATTCCCAGAACCAGGACAGAGGCGAGGAGCCCGCCCAGAAAACCCATGATCACGTCGGAAAGGAGAGTCATTTTCAAAAAGGTTCCGGCGATCAGATTATAAGATAGGATCATCAAGACATTGACCCCTCCAATGGTGATCCCTGCCTTAATGAGAATCGATCTCTGTTCACATTGTGCGACCTTATGGGCGCCGATCAGACTTGCGACGAAGTTGAAGATGAAGAGGAAGAGTTGGTTTCCCATCATGGAGGCGGCAAAATAGCCGGCCAGGGTCGCGAAAACAATCGCCACCTCTGAATTGATGACGATTCGAGTGAGCATGGCTCCGGCAGCGATGGGGAAGAGATAGGTATAAGATGAAGAGGGAATGGTGAAAAATTCTCCGCCCAGAATATCAGTGATGAGATGGAAGATCTTAAGGAGTCCGACCACCCCGAGAAGTGTGCTGCAGAAAAAGAGGAGGTCTTTGGTGGAAAGCATGATCTTCCGGATATTTTTCGTTGAAAACTCATACAAGCTGGCCAGGATGAGAAAAGTTAAAAGGGCCAGACCGATGAGGATGGAAAGGATATGGCTCCTCTCCTGGGCTTTTTTCAAGGCGTCGATTTTAAGGAGATGCTCCTCCTGGACACGCTCCCCGGCCCTCAAGACCACTTCCCCCTTTTTGATTTGGAAAAAGACCGGGTTCACCCGAGCCTTTGCCTCCATCTTCCGCGCTTCGGTTTCGTCCTTGTTGAAAGTGAGGTTGGGTCTCAGGGAGTGTTCCGAGATCTTCAAGACGAGGGAAGTCACCTCTCTGCCCAGGGGAGAGGAAAGGCGATCCGCATCGGTCCGGAGCCGGGCTTTGGCCTCCTTCAAATCGACGAAGTTAAAAGGAGGAACATCCTTCCTCTCCTCACGCGTCTGAATGTTACGGATGGAGATTCCCTTAGACGCATCGGGGTCGAGGAGGTCTTTATCATTGACGATGCCTCTCTTTAATAGAGGGGCGACCAGTTTTAAGGAGGCTTCTCCAATGGAGGGGTTGAATTTCTCTCTTTCCAGGACCTGCCATTCCCTCTGTGAAAGAGTGAAGCGAAAGGAGGATTCCCACTCAGCCTTTTTTATGGATGGGGCAGGGGGGGCGAAGGCTGTTCGGATCCTGTTTTCGGCATCGACCCAAATTCCAGGATCGTAGTCATAGACGGAGAAGACAGACCTTTCGGCTTCGCTCCGTTTTTCCTGGGTTGACCTCTGGTCTTCCACCAGGATGTCCTGGCTTGACTTGATCTCCTTGGTGGCGATGTCTCCGGCCCTGTATTTCTTGAGAGGCAACTGGAGAGAAGGGGAAAGAAGAAGGGTGAGGAGGAGTGCGGTTCCAATGCCAATGAACCAATTTTGATAACCGGGGTCCTTGATCTTCTTCATCCACGAACTGCCTTTTGAGCCATTGGTCGTTTTGCGCGGATAAAATCGATGGAATAATTCTTTAAAAGATTTTTTCATCATCCTTTTTCCGAAGAGGACTGTTGCCTGGATCGCTGGCGCCTCTCCTCCGCCCTTTCATAAGCCTTAATGATGTCCTGAACAAGGGGATGTCTGACGACATCCCTGTCCGAAAAGTAGACGAATTCGATCCCCTCAATTCCTTTGAGGATCCCCTGGATTTCGATCAGTCCAGAGGCCTTATTTTCGGGAAGATCCACCTGGGTGATGTCTCCGGTGATCACGGCTTTGGAGCTGAAGCCCAACCGGGTCAAAAACATCTTCATCTGTTCCGGCCCCGTATTCTGGGCTTCGTCGAGGATGACAAAGGAGTCGTTGAGCGTCCTTCCCCTCATAAAGGCTAATGGGGCTACCTCAATCACCCCTTTCTCAATGAGCCGGGAAGCCCGGTCAAAATCCATCATGTCGTGGAGGGCGTCATAGAGGGGGCGAAGATAAGGATTGACCTTTTCATACATGTTGCCGGGAAGAAAGCCCAATTTTTCGCCCGCTTCCACTGCGGGGCGGGTCAGGACAATCCTTTCCACCTCCTGCTTCATGAGCGAGGCGACGGCCATGGCCATGGCCAGATAGGTCTTTCCTGTTCCTGCGGGACCGATGCCGATCACCAGATCGAATTTCCGGATAGAATCGATATAACGCTTCTGGGCAAGGCTCTTTGGCGTGATCACCCTCTTTCGGGAGGAGATATAGACGGTATCGAGAAAGATGTCCTCGAGGTTGACCGACTGGTCATCGGAGAGCATCCGGATGGCATAGTCGATATCATTGGGGAAGAGGGGATAGCCTTTTTTCAGAAGGCCATAGAGGTCGATCAATATCCGCTTGGAGAGGTGGACATCCAGGTCATCGCCCTGGATGGTAAGAGCATTGCCTTTGGCGCTGATTTTGACGCCGATCGTCCTGGCAATGCGCCTTAAATTTTCGCTATGAACGCCGAAAAGGTTATTGGCAAGCTGGAGATCATCAAAAGCCACCTTTTCGGCAGTCTCTCCCTGTGTTTCTTTCAAATA
>DYHU01000222.1:0-3067 GCA_020724025.1 Syntrophorhabdus sp.
TTAGATGGAATTACCCCCCGTAACTGAAGGGTTACACAGATCCGTAAATTTTTCTTGACAAAAACCAATTTTTATTTTAAAAACCTCTTGCAATACAATGGGGTATTGGAGACAGGGGCGTCTAAAAAACGGCGTCCCTTTTTTTTGATACAATGCCGTATGAATGACAAAGGCGTCAAAGAGATTTGACGCCTTTTTATTTTTGATAAAAAAAGGAGGAATAAGAAGATGACATTCACCAAACCGAACAGAAGTCCTGCCACCTTCACAAAAAATCGGGTCGAACCCGCACCTGCCTCAGGGATCTGTGTTACCTGTCTGGATGGATGTCCCGGTCCGTGTGAGGTGGGCCGCTCCGCATTAAGGGGAAGAGAGATTCTCTATCCCCAGCCTTATTCCAAGGTGACGGCCGGATCCGAGAAAGACTATCCCGTTGACTTCTCACACTTCAATATCCAGGGAACCTGTGTGGGGGCAGTGGGTGTCTCTGCAGATTCAGACCATGCGACCTTCCCTGCTGTGGATGTCTCGACGCAGGTCGGAGCGAAAGAAAAGATTAAATTGAAAGTCCCTTATTTTACGGGCGCACTGGGCTCGACTGACATTGCCCGGATTCACTGGGAATCGATGGCCATTGCAGCCGCCATTGCAGGAACTCTGGTCGTTGTGGGAGAGAATGTTTGTGGAATGGATCCTGATGCTGAATTTAAAAATGGCCATGTCGCTCGGTCACCTGAGTTGGAGCGCCGTGTCAAGACTTTCCAACAGTGGTATGACGGATATGGTGGTATCGTTGTCCAATATAATGTGGAGGATGGACGCCTCCGAGTGCCGGAATATGCCGTCGAAAAACTGGGCGTCCAGATCATTGAACCGAAATGGGGACAGGGGGCCAAGGATATCGGCGGAGAGGTCAAGCTTCCTTCCCTGGAAAGAGCCCTTCAACTGAAAAGCCGGGGTTATATCGTCCTTCCCGATCCTGAAGACCGTGTGATCCAGGGGGCTTTTAAACAGGGAGATTTTAAGGAGTTCGAACGCCATTCCAGACTGGGAATGGTAGATGAAGAAGGATTCCATAAAGAGGTGGAATGCCTGAAAAAAATCGGATCGAAATACGTCACGCTTAAAACCGGAGCCTATCGACCGGCTGATCTGGCCCGGGCAGTCAAATATTCCTCCGATGCCAAGATTGACCTCCTCACCGTGGATGGCGCAGGTGGAGGAACCGGGATGAGCCCCTGGCGGATGATGAACGAATGGGGGGTCCCAACGGTTTATCTTGAAGGACTCCTCTATCAATATTTGAAACGTTTAGACCAGAAGGGCGCCTTCATCCCTGACTGTGCCATGGCAGGGGGGCTTGCCCTGGAAGACCATATTTTTAAAGCGGTTGCCCTGGCCGCACCCTATATCAAAGCCATCTGCCTCGGTCGAGCTTCGATGACAGCCGCAATGGTCGGAAATACGATCGGCGAGATGCTTAAAAAGGGAAAAGTTCCTGCCGATATTGCCAAATACGGGACCGATATCGAGCATGTCTTTATTCTTGCAGCCAAACTGAAAGATAAATATGGTAAAGACTTTGAACGAATTCCGGCCGGAACAATCGGAATGATCACCTATTTCGACCGGCTCAACGCAGGGCTCCAGCAGTTTATGGCCGGAGCAAGAAAATTTGCATTAAAATATATATCCAGAAATGATCTCACCGCATTAACCCAGGAAGCCTCAGAAGTGTCTGGTATTCCCTATGTGATGGATGGCGATCGGGAGGAAGTGGACAGGATTCTGGGTTAATCGGTTCGTCACCCCAAAAGGGGATACCTCGTACCTGGGGTATCCCCTTTTTTATTTATCTGTAGGGGCAATTCATGCATTGCCCCTACACAAAATAGAGGTTTTCGTTTATGATAAATAAACCAGTGGGAACCAAACGCTTACCAAAAGAAAAAAGAACTCCCGACGCCAGGGAGATCAATGCCCTTCTGGAGATCAGCAAGGCCATCGCTTCTGGTCTCTATCTTGAGGACGTGCTCCGCCTGATCGTCACCGTGACAGCCAATGTGATGGACTCGAAGATTTGCTCTCTCTGGATCCTCGATGAGAGGGATCAGAGGTTGAAATTGAAGGCCACCCAGAGCATCAGCGAGGAATATCTGAAGGAGAGGAGTCTGGCCATAGGGGAGGGTGTCGTCGGCCATGTCGCCCTCCATAATAAGCCAATGGCCATTGCCGATGTCCTCAAAGAACCTCTTTATAAAGAGAAGGAACTGGCGAGGAGGGAGGGGTTGGTCTCCATGCTCAGCGTGCCGATGTGCATCAAGGAGAAAGTGATCGGTGTGATCAACTGTTACACCTCCTATCCCCGGTCCTTTTCGAAAACGGAAGAAGAGATGCTCTCAACCGTGGCCAATCAGGCCGCCATCTGCATTGAAAACTCTGGCCTGATGGAAACCCTGGATATCGATGAAATCCTCAGGCTGGTATTGGAAGGGGTGATCAGGCATATCGGATTTGACCGGGCACGGCTCTATCTGCTCAATGAGAGAAGAGATGTCCTCGAATGTAAGATGGCTGTTGGGGTGGATGTCGAAAAGGTCAAAGGGATCGAACTTCCTTTGGGCCCTGAAGTCAGCATTGTGTCGAGATCGGTGATAGAAAAAAAACCTTATGTCATTCCAGATGCGATGAAGGACCCCAGGGTCAACCCTGTTCTAAAAGAAAAATTCAACCTCCACTCCCTTGTGGTCATTCCCCTTCTCGCGAAGGAGAAGGCCCTGGGGGCCATCGCCGCAGATGACACCGAACCCGGAAGAAGGCTGACCCAAGAGACGCTCGATTCGGTCATGACTTTTGCTCAACAGGCCGGCCTGGCGATTCAGAATGCCTCCAGGTATCAGGAGCTCAAGAATTTCAGCCAGCAGATGGAGGAGAAGATTCAAAAGACGACTGCCGATCTCAGGAAGACAGAGGCCCAGCTCATTCGATCTGAAAAATTGGCGGCCTTGGGCCAATTGGCCGCAGGCATTGCCCATGAGATCCGGAATCCCCTGACCAGCATCAACAT
>DYHU01000222.1:3167-6460 GCA_020724025.1 Syntrophorhabdus sp.
AACTGTTTCCCGCGTTTCGCGGGATTTATCGTTTAACGTTCATCGTATTTTAAAAGAGGTAACATGCACACCATCCTGATCGTTGACGATGACAAATCCATCCGCTACTCGCTTAAAAGGATGTTAGAGGAGAATTTTTCCGTCCTCACGGCCCACAATGGGGAGGAAGCATTGGACCGGCTAAGGGAACATTCGCCCGATCTCATCATCATGGATATCAAGATGCCGGGTCGAAGTGGAATCGATGTCTTAAAAGAGGTCAAATCCATCGATCCAAAATCTCTGGTCATCCTCATGACCGCCTACGGCACCACCGAGACCGCCATCGAAGCAATGAAGTATGGAGCCTACGATTACATCCTGAAACCTTTTCCCATTCCACAGATGAAAGAGCTGGTGCAAAAGGCGATCAAATTGCGGAAACTAATGAAGGAGGAGGTCTCCTACGCTCCCGAACCAGATCAGCAAAAAGAGAAGGAACAGATCATCGGTTCCTCTCTCAGGATGCAGGGGATTTACAAAGTCATTGGGCAGGTCGCTCCCAGCGATGTCACGGTCCTCCTCAGGGGCGAAAGCGGAACGGGAAAGGAGTTAATGGCACGAGCCATTTATCACTACAGCCTCCGTTCAAACCAGCTCTTTCTTCCGGTCAATTGTGCCGCCATACCGGATACCCTTCTCGAGAGCGAACTCTTCGGCCATGAGAAAGGGGCGTTCACCGGAGCCATCTCCCGGCGAATTGGAAAACTGGAACAGTGCCATGGAGGGACTATTTTTCTGGATGAGATCGGTGACATGTCCCTCTCCACTCAGGCCAAACTGCTCAGGATCCTTCAGGCGAAGAGTTTCGAAAGGTTGGGGGGCAGAGAAACCATCAGGGTGGACATTCGATTTATCGTGGCGACCAATAAAGATCTGGAAGAAGCCATCTCAAAAGGAGAATTTCGTGAAGACCTCTACTACCGGCTCAATGTGGTCTCTATCAAGATTCCACCTTTGAGAGAGAGAAAGGAGGACATTCCCGCACTCGTCTCCTACTTCTTAAAGAAGTTCAATCGGGAGTTGAAGAAAAGGGTCGCTGGAATGACCCCCGGAGCGATGGAGAAGATTTCCTTCTACAGTTGGCCCGGAAATGTGAGGCAACTTGAAAATGTTTTGAAAAGGGCCATATTGTTGTGCCAGGGAGAATGGATACTTGACGACCAGCTCCTTCTTGAAGTAGAAGAGAGACGGGAGTCCGAAGAGATTCGGGACAGGAGGACATTCGAGGATCTTCTCGATTATCTTTTTGAGGAACTCACAGAGGCTCCTTTGGCCCAGGAAGGCTTGGATATGGTCTCGGCCATCGGAAAAGGGCTGATCATTCGCGCCCTTCAAAAGACAAACGGAAATCAGGTCCAGGCCGCTTCGCTTCTCGGAATCAATCGTAGCACTCTTCGAGGCAAGATGGAACGGTATCATATCAAAAAAGAGATACGGGTCGCTGAAGAAGAATAACAATTGCCCCTCACCCTTTCCCTCTCCCCTCAGGGGAGAGGGCGGGGTGAGGGGGGATGAGGTATAATCATGCGGACACTCAGAATTGGTCTCTGTCAGATCAATACGACTGTAGGTGACATCGAAGGCAATACCAAAAAGATCCTGGACTATATGGCCAGAGGAAAGAGGATGGGAGCAGACCTTCTCGTTTTTCCAGAGATGGCGGTAACCGGCTATCCTCCGGAAGATCTCCTCTTTATGCCGAGATTTATTGAGACCAATTTAAGGGCTCTCAGGAGAATCGGTCAGGCCACTGCCTCCATTACGGCCATCGTCGGCTTCGTCGATAAAAAAGAGAACATCTTCAATTCCGCAGCACTTCTACATCATGGGAAGATGATGGGGGTTTATTCCAAAACCTATCTTCCCAATTACGGGGTTTTTGATGAGGACCGTTATTTTCAGGCTGGAAAGGAGAATTTCATCTTCACCCTGAAATCGACCCCCATCGGCCCGAGCATCTGTGAGGACCTCTGGTATCCTGGTGACCCCGTCCGCACCCAGGCTCTTTACGGAGGAGCGGAATTGATCGTCAACATCTCTTCTTCCCCTTACCACGCTGGAAAATCCGTGCTCCGGGAAAAGATGATTTCAACCCGGGCTTCTGATAATGCGGCGATTGTGGCTTACTGCAACCTCGTTGGAGGGCAGGATGAACTGGTCTTTGATGGGGGAAGTATGATCTTCGATCAGAAAGGCGAGTTGATCGTCCGCGGAAAACAGTTTGAGGAAGACCTGATCCTGGCAGATCTCGATCTGGAAGCGGTCTTCCGGATGCGGCTCCACGATCCTCGTATCCGGAGGGAGAGGTTGGTCGAGGAAGAGAAGGAATTGAGGAAGATTGATCTTCCGGAACACAGTGGAAAATTGAAACGGAAGCCACCCATCCCCGGGAGAGATTCCAAACCACAGGACCGCCTCTCTGAGATCTATTCGGCCTTGACTCTGGGCACCGGAGATTATATTCGGAAAAATAGGTTCAAAACTGTACTCATCGGATTAAGCGGAGGCATTGATTCTGCCCTTACTGCATCGATCGCCGTCGATGCGCTGGGGAAAAGGGGAGTCGTCGGAGTGGCCATGCCCTCCCAGTACTCCTCCGGTCCATCCTTAGAAGATGCCAGACTTTTGGCGAAGAATCTCGGCATTCGATTTCTCACCATTCCCATCACAGAGATCTTTCAATCCTATCTCAAGACCCTCTCTCCATCTTTCAAGGGGAAGAAGCCCGATGTCACGGAAGAAAATATTCAGGCTCGAATTCGGGGAAACATCCTCATGGCCCTCTCCAATAAATTCGGCTGGTTGGTCCTGACCACGGGAAACAAGAGTGAAATGAGCGTGGGGTACTGCACGCTCTACGGAGATATGGCTGGCGGGTATGCGGTCTTAAAAGATGTCCCGAAAACCCTAGTCTATGAACTGGCCAAATATAAAAATAAGAAGGAGGGAATGGGCGTCATCCCTAAAAATGTATTGGTCAAAGCCCCCTCTGCCGAACTGAGGCCAAACCAGAAGGATGAGGATTCCCTGCCGCCCTACCCTGTCCTCGATCCGATCCTCCAGGCTTATGTGGAAGAGGATAAGGGGGTTGAAGAGATTTCGAAGATGGGATTTGAGGAGAAGATGATTAAAGAAGTGATTCAGATGGTTGACCGCAACGAATATAAACGGAGACAGAGCCCGCCGGGCGTCAAGATCACCCACCGCGCCCTCGGAAAAGATAGGAGACTCCCCGTCACCAACAAATATCG
>DYHU01000223.1 GCA_020724025.1 Syntrophorhabdus sp.
GAAGAGGAGAAGCATGGCTGAAGTGAACGGTGAACTGATCGAGAAGCTTAAACAACTGATCATCACGAGATTGAAACTTGTGGACCTGACACCTGAGATGATCGAGAACGATGCCCCCCTTTTTGGCGAGGGGCTCGGACTGGACTCGATCGATGCCCTTGAACTGGTCCTGGGCCTGGAGAAGGAATTCGGTGTGATCATTCCGGATGCGGAGGTGGGGAGAAAGGTTTTTCAATCCGTCAGGACCATGGCCCAGTACGTCCTGGATCAAAAAGGAATGGTGTAATGGGAAAGATGGCCTTCTGTTTTTCAGGTCAACTTCAAGAGAGACCTACCCTAAAAGAAGACCATCCCTTGAGGGGAGACCCCCATTTTGAAGAATGGGTGGAGAGGGCTTCCTATCAAACAGACTTTGACCTGATCAATTTTTCCTTCAAAGGAGAAGAGACCGGATTAAATCTCAAGCTCCAGGTATCGACCTATCTTCTATCGATGGTGTACTTCTTCCGGCTCCGGGCAGAAGGATGGGTGCCGGATGTCCTCACGGAACACAGCATGGGAATCTATGCCGCGCTGGCCGCTTCTGAGGCCATCAGTTTTGAGGAGGGTCTTTTCATCACCGAATCGATCGGAAGGATTCTCGAAAGAGAAGCCACTTCTTCCGGGGGAGCCATGGCGAGCATTGTGGGACTACCCTTCGGGGAAGTCGAGAAGATCAGCCAGGACCTGAACGGATTTGATCTTTCCATCGCCAATTATAACGGTTCAAGGCATTTCGTCCTTTCCGGAAAAGAGGAGGGAATAGAGAAGGCCATTGCTCTCGCTCTTTCAAGGAAGGCCATCTCTGCCACCCGACTCACATTCAACATTGCCCTTCATTCTCCGGCCCTCTCCATCTTAAGCGGAGAGATACAGGCTCTTTTGAAAGAGATTGAGATTCGATCGCCTAAATATCCCATCCTCAATCACTGGACCGTCAGACCATTAAGGGCAGAGGAGATTAAAGACTTTCTCTCCCGGGAGGTCGGACAGCCTGTCTACTGGGATCGATGTGTCAAGAAACTGATTCAGGAAGGGGTGAACCGGTTCATTGAGGTGGGGCATGGAGCTACCCTGACCAAATTGATCCGATGGATCGATCGGGATGTGGAGGTTTTCTCTGCAGGGGATCGTTTCCAACTTACCCCCTGACGTTCAAATCCCCCCATCCCCCCTTTTCCCTCCGGGTCAGAGACCGCTCTGGGTCGGAGACTAAAGGGGGGCGAGGGGGGATTATAAGAGGATCGATGAAATACCACGAAACACCTCTCCGAGTTCGATTCTATGAGGTCGATGCCTATGGGGTGGTCTGGCATGGTCACTATGTGGGTTGGTTTGAAGTCGGTCGAAATGAACTGACCGAGATGTTTGATATCGGTCCCCTTCAACTGAAAGAAAGGAATCTCCTGGCACCAGTCGTGGAAATGACCTGCCAGTATAAGCTCCCCGCTACCTTTGGCGATTTGGTCATCATTCAGACGACGATGGAGAGGACAGAGGTGGCGAAACTGATCTTTCACTACCGGGTTCTCTCCAAGGAAAATGGCAAAGAATTGGCAACAGGTTCAACAACCCATGTCCTCACAGACCTTAAGGGAAATCTCCTCTACCGGGTTCCCCCGGAGATCCTTGAGCGAATCGAAGCGATGAGGAATTATCTGGAGGTTTGATGTCAGAAGCTCAAAGAAGCAGGAGGCAGTAGGCAGAAAGCAGTAAGCAGTTATCAGTTTTTGAAAATCCAGTAGAATGATGATGTGTTAACTCAATGGGTATTCCGCAATCCGCAATCCGCAATCCGCAATCCATGAAGGTTCTCCTGATTGACCCTCCTCACCGGCTCTTTCAGGGACTCCGAATGTGGACCCCTTCTTTTGGCCTTCTCCAGTTAGCCGCTTATCTCGAAAGAGAAGGGATAGAAGTCCGGATCCTTGATGCCACCACGCTTACAAACTCCTGGAAGGATCTTGCCTCCTTCGTTTCGACATCGAAGGCGGATGTCATCGGGATTACCTGTTCAGCCACCGGTCTCTCTCCCGAAGCACTTCAGACCATCCACCTCTGCCGGAAGCTCTCTCCTCATTCACACATCGTCGCAGGAGGAAGCCATTTCACATTGATGGCTGACCCCATCCTGAAAGAGATGAAGGAACTGGACTACATCGTTCTGGGCGAAGGGGAGGTGGCTTTTTCCCAACTCCTAAAAAAGTTGTCGGGCGGAGAAGATGGAAAGGATGTTAAGGGAATTGCTTTCCGGGACAACGGAAAGGTCATCCAAAACGCAAAACAGCCGATCATTCCAAATTTAGACTCTCTTCCTCTTCCCGCCTACCATCTCATTGATATGGAGAGAGACGCCTACTACTGGCACGGGATGGGAAGGAGGGCCTTCGGTCTCTCCACCAGCCGGGGTTGCGGAGATCGGTGTGCTTATTGTTCTGAGACGAAGTTCTGGGAAGGGGTCTGGAGGGGCCGAAGCGGAAAGAAGGTGGTGGAAGAGATCTCTTATCTCTATCATCAACACGGAAAGAGCCTTTTCGTCTTCAACGAAAATACCTTCAACTGGAGCCGAAGGAGGGTGGAAGAGTTTCTTGAAGAACTGGGAAGGTCCGGCCTCCGGATTTACTTCTGGTTCCAGTCCCGAATCAAAGACATCTTGCGAGATGAAGACCTCATCCCCGAGATGAAACGCCTCGGTCTGTATGAGGTCATGTTAGGGATAGAAAGCATTCATCCGGAAGTGCTCGACCGGTATGAAAAACAGCAGACCAGGGAGATGGCTCAGAAAGCCATCGACATTCTAAGAAAGAATAAGATCATGGTAATGGCCAATATTATGTTCGGAGACTGGGATGATTCCGAGGAAACCCTCAAGGAGGTCTTTCAATTTGTAAAAAAGCAGAGCGATTTCCTCGTCCTCACCATGACCACGCCTCTTCCAGGGACGAAATACTTTGAGGAGGCGGAACGACTGGGAAGAATCCGGGAAAAGGATTTTGGAAAGTATGACTTCATGCATCCCATTATGGATACCAAGTTCTTATCCGCCGGGGAGGTTCACCGACTTCATCAGGCCTATCTGAAAAAATACTATACTCAACCGAAGATCCTTCTGGGAGGTTTCTTTAACCCGAACCCCTTCAAACGAATGGCCTACCGGCTCATCCTTCGGTATGTCTGGGAGAATGCAACCAAAAGGCCGTGGAGGCAACCGAATCTTGATGAATAGTTCGGAGTAATGAGTTCGTAGTTCGGAGTTTTAAAACATAAAAAGCAGAAAGCAGTATTGCAGCAGGTGATATGCAACAGGTAAGAGAAAGAAATTTAAGATCTTTACTCCGAACTCCGAACTCCGAACTCCGAACTCGGCAACTGAAAAAGGTTCTCCTCATCTTTCCAAGAGAAAAGGGAGTTAAATTTTCTAACGACACCCTCTATCCCTTTCCCATGCTGGGGCTCACCCTTCTGGCCTCCTATTTTCCTGCGAGTTACGAGGTTAAAATTATCAATGAGGCCATCGAGGAGATCGATTTTAATGCGGATGTGGATCTGGCAGGAATTACTTCCCTGACCTGTGTGGCCAGACGAGCTTATGAAGTAGCAGACCGATTTCGCAAGAGAGGGGTGAAGGTTGTTCTGGGTGGAGTTCACTCCAGCCTTTTACCCGAAGAAGCAAAGGAGCATGCTGACTCTGTCTTCGTCGGAGAGGCAGAAGGAATGCTCGACGGAGTTTTAAAGGACTTTGAGGCAGGAGCGCTCAAGCCATTTTATAGGAGTGAGAAGTGGTCGGACCTGAAGGGATTGCCTCTGCCCAGAAGGGATCTCCTGGGAAAGCGTTACAGTCCTCTTTTTAAGGCGATTGAGACGACCCGGGGCTGTCCCCATCAATGCGAATTCTGTTCCGTTCCCACAATCAATGGAAAACGTTACCGGACACGGCCCCTTGAGGAGGTGGATCAGGAGCTCTCCTCCATCATTCATAAGAAGGGAGAATATCTCTTCCTCGCCGATGATAATGTGATGGCCAAAGAGGACTATGCCTTAGCCCTTTTTGAGATCTTCAAGCGTCACCAGGTCAAATGGATGGGGTTTGCCACGGTCCAGATAGCAAAGAAAGAAGCCCTTCTCAACAAGGCTCAGGAAAGCGGCTGTATCTCTCTCTTTATCGGTTTTGAATCCCTTTTCCAGGAGAATCTAAATGGGGCTTCGAAACGATTTGTCCATGTGGAGGAATTGTCCGAGTTGATCCAGGTCATTCAGAGGCACGGAGTCGGCATCCATGGATCTTTCATTTTCGGATTCGATGGAGATGATTCGACGGTCTTCAAGAGGACCGTTGAATTTGTCCAGAGGAACCATATCGAACTTCCCACCTTTTCCATTCTCACCCCCTTTCCGGGGACTCCCCTTCGAAAGCGACTGGAGGAGGAGGGGAGAATTTTTGACCATGACTGGTCCCATTATGATATGAGCCATGTGGTCTTCAAACCGAAAAGGATGACCGTTCAGGAACTCCAGAACGGATACCTCTGGGCACAAAAATATACCTGCGCCCCCCGGTCGATCTTGAAACGACTTCTCTTCGGGCCTAAACATCACTTTTTCCATTTTTTGATGTCCAATTTCGTCCTCCGTGGGGCTCAAATGGATGTAATCCGAAGGATCAAAAAAGAATCCATTGCTCTTCACTCTTCCCCTCTCCCCGTGGGGGAGAGGGATGGGGTGAGGGGGTAAAGATTTTACACTAACACGAAAATTCCATGAACATTCTTCTCATCTCTGTTAATCGTGAACGGATGCCTTCTCCTGTCTTTCCTCTGGGTTTAGCCTGCCTTGCCAGGGGATTGAGGGAGAAGGGGCACCGGATTGAAGTCATAGACCTCTGTTTCTCTCAGGATGTGGAGGTCGATTTAAAAAATGTTCTTCAGCAGTTTATGCCAGATTTAATTGGCATCTCCTTGCGGAACCTGGATAATCTGACCTACCCCACATCCATCTCTTATCTTAAAGAAGTGGAAGAAGTCATTCAGGGTTGCCGTCAATCTTCCCGGTCGAAACTGGTGATCGGAGGCTCAGGATATTCTCTGGCCCCCAAGGAGCTTCTTGAACATTTAGATATTGACTATGGAATTGTCGGAGAGGGAGAAGAAATTCTATTAAACTTGGTGGATTCTCTCGAAAAGAAACTCCCCATCTCCCCATCTCCCTATCTCCTCATCAAAGAGAGACCACTGCCTCCATTGGTTCGTGGCGCTCAGGTTTCTTATCTCTCAACCCCGGATCGTACCCTTTTCAATACCCGGCGTTACTTAGAGGAAGGGGGGATGTTGAACCTTCAAACGAAACGGGGATGTCCATTTTCCTGTATCTACTGCACCTATCCCCTCCTGGAGGGGAAAAAGGTGAGGCTGAGAGAAGTTGATGAGGTGATTGAGGAGATCCGCCATCTTATTCAGGAACAAGGAACGGATTATATCTACTTTGTTGATGACATCTTCAATTATCCGGTCTCTTTCGCCGAGAAATTATGTCGAAGGATGGCTGAGGAAAAACTTAAGGTTAAATGGAGCGCCTTTGTCAACCCCGGTTTTTTAACGGAAAACCTTTTGAAATGGATGAAAGAAGCCGGATGCGCAGGGATTGAGTTTGGGACCGATTCGGGGTCCGATCGAATGTTAAAAAATTTCAGGAAGTCCTTCACGATAGAAGATGTGGTTCAGGCCTCACAACTCTGTTCCAAACTCAATGTGAATCACTGCCACTATCTCCTCTTTGGCGGCCCTGGGGAGGAGGGGGGGACGATTGAAGAGTCCTTCCAATTGATGGATCAACTCAATCCGACTGCGGTCATCGCCATGCTTGGCCTCCGGATTTATCCGGGAACGGAGTTGGAGCAAATCTCCCTTTCCCAGGGAGTCATTGGGAAGGATACGAATCTGATCCATCCTTATTTTTACATCTCCCCTGGATTGAAGGGGAGATTGGAGGACATTATTCGGGAAAAAGCCCTGGAGAGAAGGCAGTGGGTTGTTCCGGGGCTTGAGATCAATATCACCCAGAACTTAATGGAACAAATCAGGAGGTTTAAAGTTCGTGGCCCCCTATGGGAACTGGTGGGAAGAATGAAGAGACCCAGGGTCAAACCCTTAAAATAAATCCGAAGCACGAAATACGAAATTCGATACAAATTCGAATGACCAAAATACTAAATAGTGTTTGTTCATAAACAGCGTTTTCCGTCATGCCGGACTTGATCCGGCATCCAGAAGGTCTTGAAAGGACTGGATTCCGGCTTTCGCCGGAATGACCATCCTGATTGAGGGGGCAATTTACAAACAGACTCTAAATACCACAAAGCTGAAGGAAAAGTTTTGGAATTA
>DYHU01000014.1:0-18954 GCA_020724025.1 Syntrophorhabdus sp.
GGGGTGGACATCTTATGTTCCCCCTCACCCTCGCCCTCTCCCGCCGGGAGAGAGGGGAATAATAGGGAGCATTTTCAAGGTAAATCCTTATGGCAAAATTAATTACCGGAGGTTTGGGTTTTATAGGCGTATATCTTGCCCGTGCCCTGTTAAAAAGGGGAGAGGAGGTCGTTCTCTTTGATGTGGTCACAAAATCTCCCCTCATTCGCGATATCAAAGATAGAGTAAAAATTGTTCAGGGTGATCTCGCCTCATGGGCGGAAGTTCTGGAGGTGATTAAGGGTTATAAAATTGACGGTATCTACCATACCGGAGCCCTTCTCTCTGCTTCTGCCGAGGAAAAACCGATCACTGCCTATCACGTCAACGCAGGTGGAACTTTCAACATCCTCGAAGCGGCAAGGCTTTTCAATGTTGAAAAAGTGATCTACTTGAGCACTATCGCCACCTATGGTCTCGGCATCCCTGAAGCAGTGAATGAAGATACCATTCAGATGCCCATCTCCATGTATGGCGTGACAAAGGTTTTTTCTGAAAGACTGGGGGAGTATTATTGCAGGAAATTCGGTGTTGACTTCAGAGGACTCCGGTTCCCCTCGGTCATTGGCCCAGGAAGAGGACCGGGTGGCGCATCAGCCTACAGCACCCTGATCATTCAGGACCCCGCCCTCGGAAGGCCGTACCAATGTTTTGTTGATGAGGAGGCAAGGATACCCCTCCTTTATATTAAAGATGCGGTCGATTCCCTGATCGCCCTTTATGAGGCGGATAATAAGAAATTAAAGAGACGGGTTTACAACATTGCCGGCTTCTCCCCCTCTGCCAGAGAAGTGGCTGAAGAAGTAAAAAAATATCTCCCGAAGGCGATCATCGAATTTAAACCCGTTCCTGAGATGGTCGAAGTCGTTCACAGTTGGCCCAAATATGTCGACGAAAAAAAGGCCCATGAGGAATGGGGCTGGAAGACGAAATATTTATTAAAAGAAACCGTAAAGGATTTCATTGAGGAAGTCCAGGCCCATCCTGACATTTACAGTTAATTTTGCATGACAACCTTTCCGTTTCATTATATTGAAGCCGTGAATGAAAGGCAGAAGGATTCCGGTGATTTCAGCTTATTCACAATGAAAGGAGGAGAAATATGAAAAAGTTTGCAGTCTTAACAACCCTTGTTTTTGTCCTAAGCCTTTTGGTCGTCCCGATGGTGATGGCCCAGGCGAAACCCGCCCCGGCCAAAGAGCCGGCAAAGGCTCCGGCAAAACCCCCTGCGCCAAAAGAACCCATTAAGTTAGGCGCCATCTATTGTTTTGCTGGTCCTTGCTACATGTATTCCGAATCGGCCATTAACGGGATAAAGATTGCGGCCGATGAGATTAATGCAAAGGGCGGCATCCTTGGCAGAAAACTGGATGTAACGGTTCGGGATACTGAGATGAAGGTGGATGTAGGGGCCAGAGAAGTAAAGGACTTGATCTTAAGAGAGAAGGTCAACTTCCTTGAGGGTCCGTGCAGTAGTGGTGTTGGATTGGCGATGCAGGTGGTCCACTCTGAGTATAAAGTCATCCGAGTGACAACCATGGCTAACACAGAAGGCCAGGTGGTAGACAAATTCACTCCTTACATCTTCCAGATCGTTCCCAATACCTATATGGAGGCGAAGGCCGCAACACGTTACCTCAACAAGAAGGTCCCCACAGCCAAAAAGTTTGCTACGATCAATCCCGATTATGAATTTGGTCGCCGTGAGTTCGCAGCTTTCTCAGAAGAGATCAAGAGACTCGTTCCTGATGCTGAAATTCTCTATGAAGCCTGGCCAAAACCGGGAGAAAAGGATTTCACCGCATTCATCACCGCCATCATGGCAAAGAAACCCGATGCAGTTCATAGCTCCCTCTTCGGTGGAGACTTAGTCGCCTTTACCAAGCAGGCGGCACCTTATGGATTTTTTGAAAAAATCCCTTTTATCGCCCTTTATGACCTCCCTGTCCTGTTAGCTTTAGGACCGGATGCGCCTGAAGGGACCTTTGGCTTTGGAAGGGGATGTTACTTTATGGATCCCAATCCAAAAATGTTAGAATTCGTCGATAAATACAGAAAAGTCCGGGGAGCCTATCCGGACTCCTGGGCCGTTCAGGCATATGATGGAGTCTATTTGCTCAAAGCAGGCGTCGAAAAAGCTAAAACAGCCGAAACAGAGGCAGTCATTAAGGCGTTGGAGGGAATATCCCTTGATAGTTTGAGAGGGCGATTCACCATCCGACCTTTAGACCACATGGGCAGTGTCCCCTGCTATCAGGGAACAATCGCCAAAGATCCAGCCTATCCCTTTAAAATTTGGAAAGATATCTCCCGTGTCCCCGGAGATCAGGTCTGGCGTTCCGAGGAGAGTGTCCGGGAGGTCTGGAAGAAGACAGGAGTGGTTAGGTAAAGCAATGTCAAATGACAAAGCTCAAAGTTCAAATAAAAACTCAATGGTGAAAAGAGTTTTTGACATTTAATCATTTGTAATTAATTTGGCATTTGAACTTTGACATTTGAAATTTTGGGTTTTAAAAATGTCCTTTGACATTCTCTTCAACCAATTTATGAGTGGAATAGCCCGGGCGGCCCTTCTCTTTCTGGTCGCCTCGGGCCTTTCCCTCACTTTTGGAGTCCTGAGGGTCCTCAATTTTGCTCATGGATCCCTCTATATGCTCGGGGCTTTTATCACCTACTCCATCTGGAAAGGTCTGCTCATCCCGGTGGTCGGTTTCTATATTGCGACATTTCTCGCCGCCCTGGTTATGGGGGGGATTGGAATCATCATCGAGTTCTTCTTATTAAGGCGACTCTATGCCAGGGGTTGGCCAGAACAACTTTTAGCTACTTATGCCATCGTCCTGATCATCACCGACTTGGTCAAATTTGGCTGGGGAGGGGAATTTCTTTCGATACCCAGGCCCCTGCCCTTCAAGGGCGCTGTTTCTCTTTTTGGCTTTCCATTCCCTTCTTATAATTTCTTTGTCATCCTGCTGGGCCTGGCCGTTGTTATTTTTCTCTGGTGGCTTGTTTACCGGACTCGGATCGGCGATATCATCAGGGCGGCAGCTCACGACCGGGAGATGGTGGCGGCTCTGGGGATACCCATCCCATGGTTATTCACCTGGATATTTGTTCTGGGGGCCTTAATCGCCGGTTTGAGCGGAGGGGTTGCGGGCCCTTATGGAGCGATCGCTCTGGGTATGGATATCGAGATCATCGTTGAATGTTTTGCCGTGGTCGTCATTGGCGGGATGGGAAGCTTGCCCGGAACGCTTCTCGGTTCTTTTATCGTTGGGCTAGTCTATGCCTTTGGCATTATGTTTAAACCCGAATTAGCCCTGGCTTTTATCTTTATGGTCATGGCAGCCGTTCTGATCATACGGCCGTGGGGAATTTTCGGAAGACCGGAAAGATAAGGCTGTAAACATAGGTTAAGGCTGAGGTTAAGGTTAAAAAATGGTAATAAACCAGACGGAACAAAAAGAGTCAATGCTTAAGAGAGGATGGTGGTTGATCCTTCTGTTGGCTGGGGCTATCATCGCCCCTTATGTGATCTCCGATTTTTACCTGGTCATACTGATCGAGGCGCTCATCATGAGCCTCTTCGCCCTCAGTTTCAACCTTCTCTTCGGCTACATGGGACAGCTCTCCTTCGGGCAAGCCGCCTTTTACGGGCTCGGAGGCTATACGGTGGCCATGCTCATCACCAAAGCCAATTTCAATTTCTGGCTCAGCCTTCTGGCTGGAGTTGGAGTGGCAGGCTTTGTCGGTTTGATTGTAGGATATTTTTGTGTCCGCCTGAGGGGAATCTACTTTGCCGTTCTGACACTGGCCTTTGGTCAGCTTCTCTTCGTCATCATCTATAAATGGCACGATTTCACAGGCGGCGACGATGGGATCCAGGGAGTCTTTCCACCCGGGATTCTTAGAATTCCCATTGTCTACTATTATTTTGTTCTCCTCGTCTTCATCGCCTCAGCTTTGATCTTATGGCGGATCGTCAACTCTCCCTTCGGTCACACCCTCAAGGCCATGCGAGAAAACCCTGAGAGGACGGAGTTTCTGGGTATCCATATCGCAAAATACCAGCTCATCACCTTTGTTATTGCCGCCGCCTTTGCCGGGCTGGCAGGCGCTCTCTGGGCGCCCTTTTACCGTTCTGTCGCACCTTTTTATCTGATGTGGATCAAATCCGGAGAACCTGTGATGGCCGCGATCCTGGGAGGAGCAACCACCTTCTTCGGGCCGGTTTTGGGGATGTTTATTATGACATTCATCCATGCCTACATCCTTGGTTTTACTCATTTCTGGCCTATCATCATGGGGACGATCATCCTCATCATCATCTTCGCTTTGCCTGGTGGGATCCTTGAGTTTGCCAAAGTGAAGATAAAGGAGAGACAGGAGAGAATGAAATCGGCAAAGGGGTCATCTTAACCATGTTTCTTCAGACCCAGGGGATCACAAAAGAATTTGGTAAACTTCGGGCAGTCAATGAAGTGAGTCTCGAAATTATCAAGGGAGACATCCACGCTATCATCGGCCCGAACGGTGCCGGGAAAAGCACCTATTTCAATCTCATCACGGGCTATCACCGGTCTACCTCCGGGAAGGTCTTATTCAAAGGGAAAGAAATTACACATCTGCCAGCCTATAACCGTTGTAAACTCGGAGTGACTCGCTCATTTCAGATCACCAGTATCTATCCGAAACTGACCGTGTATGAAAGTGTCTTGATGGCGCTCCTCTCCCACCGGAAAGCAACGCTTAACTTCTTTACATCAGCAAAAAAGTTCTTTAAAGAAGAAGTCTGGCGTATCCTGGAAGACATAGGGCTTGCAGATCAATCAAATGCCTTAGGAGATTCCATTTCCCATGGCGATAAAAAGCGCCTGGAACTGGCCATTACCCTTGGCACCGAGCCGGAGCTACTCCTCCTGGATGAACCCACCTGCGGCATGTCTGCCGAAGAAACAGACAGTATCATGAGCCTCATCAATAAACTTTCCACAGAGAGAGGGATCACCATTCTCTTCACTGAACATGATATGAGCGTTGTTTTCGGTATTGCCAAACGGATCTCCGTTCTTCACCAGGGAACTCTGATCGCAGACGGGAAGCCTGATGAGGTGAGAGCCAATGAAGAGGTGCAGAAAGTCTATCTGGGTGGAACCGCATGATCCTTGAAGTCAAAGAGATCCATACCTACTATGGAACAAGTCATATCCTCTTTGGTATTTCGCTGGAGGTCAATGAGGGAGAGGTTGTCTGCCTCCTGGGAAGAAATGGAGCGGGCAAGACGACCACCTTGCGGAGCATCATTGGCCTGACGCCCCCCCGTTCGGGAAGTATTACATTCAAGGACAAGGAGATCGTCGGGAAACCTCCCTACCGAATTGCTCCGCTGGGGATCGGTTTTGTTCCTGATGACCGCCGGATTTTTCCTGATCTGACCGTTCGACAGAATATTCTCGTCGCACGGAGAGAAGCGAGGGGGGCTATCTGGGATCTCGACCGGATCTATTCCCTCTTCCCCAAATTGAAAGAGTTAGAGTCACATATGGGAAATCAACTCAGCGGTGGAGAACAGCAGATGCTCACCATCGCCAGAACCTTAATGACCAATCCTCAACTCCTTCTCCTCGATGAACCCGGTGAAGGGTTGGCTCCATTGGTCATTAAGGCCATGGAAACACAACTCGGCGAGATCAAAAAATTGGGAACGACCATGCTCATCTGCGAACATAACGTGGGCCTGGCCACAGCCCTGAGCGACCGGGCTTATGTGATGGACAAAGGAACGATCCGTTACCAGGGGACGATTGAAGAATTGAGAAAGAATGAGGAAGTCAAAAAGAAGTACCTCATGGTTTAAATCCACCTTTTTGTCACCCGAATTCATTCCGAGACATTTATTCCCTTTGAGAAGGAATCCATTTTTATGCCGGAAGGGAAAACCATTCACGAACTGAAGGTCGGGGACTCCGCACAGATCACCCGGACGATTACAGAAAGAGACGTTGAACTCTTTGCCAACGTCATTGGAGATCACAATCCCATCCATACCGATCAGGCCTATGCGGAAAAAACCCGGTTTAAAGGGAGGATCGCCCACGGTGCCCTTTCCATAGGCCTCTTCTCCGCTGTCCTCGGGAACATCCTGCCAGGTCACGGAACCATCTACCTCTCTCACGAGATTCGATTCCTCGCTCCTGTGAGAATTGGAGATACTCTGACCGTTAACGTGGAGGTGATGGAGATTCTCCCTGAGAAGAACAGAGTGAGATTTAGAACGACCTGAATCAATCAGGATGGGAAGGAAGTGGTCGATGGCATGGCCTAGGCCATGCCTCCCCAAAATGATATCCGCTCGCCATGCCCTGTCCGGGATGAGCATGATGATTGACAAATCCATCGGGATTGATTTATAGATTCCCAAAATTAATTGAGGTGGGAATCAATGTCGGGAAAGGTGATTGAGATACTGGAGGAAGGGTCCGGCCAGATATTCTCCAAGATCACACCCAATGAATTTCGGGAACACATGAGGGAGAAGGTCAGGAATGCCTGGCGGGATAAAAGGATGGACATCAAGACCGCCATCCAGCAATTTGTTCACGATGGAGACTACCTTACGATGGGAGGGGTCAGCTTCGTCAGGCTCACGCCTTCTTACGAGGAAGAGAAATTTTGACAATCTCTTTTTTTATGATAGATTGATATAAAGATTTTAGCAAAAGATACCCCTCAACTAAATCATTTCAAGGATAAGGTGACTTGGTATGGCTGAAAAAAAAAGAACTACAAAAGAAATTTTACAGGGCAAGTTGGCAGATAGGAAACGTACCCCTCTGTATCATCCTGATGTTCTTGAAAAATTGCGCCAGGAGTTTGAACATTGGAGGAATACAACCGTTCGCGAGGAAGATCGGAAAAATTGGCATGTAACTCCTCGTACCATTTTAGGTTCTGATATTCCCAGAGAAATGCTCTATACGCCACTCAGCAATCCCGATTTTGACTACATGCAAGATTTGGGTCATTCAGGTCAAGAGCCATTTACGAGGGGGATACATGCCAATATGTATCGCGGCAGAGAATTTACCATGCGTCAACTTACTGGTTTTGGGGGGCCTGAAGAGACGAACCAGAGAATAAAATTCATGTTAGCCCACGGGGCTACAGGGTTAAACGTCCTTTTCGACCTGCCAACGATTCAAATGTATGACTCTGATGATCCACTATCCAAAGGGCAAGTTGGCATGTCCGGAGTTGCTATTGATTCGGTGGATGATATGGACTTGATATTTAAAGATATACCTCTCGAAAAGGTAACCGTTTCATTGGTGACTCATTATCCATCCAATACGGCGATTTTATTTCCCATGTACTTAGCCCTGGCCGAGCGAAGAGGCATCCCTTGGGATAAACTGCGTGGTAGTGTGCAGAATGATATCACCTTGGAAGAAGTGGTCCGTAGTGGCCCAGAATATATCCCCCCAAAAGATTGCTTTAGGATACAATGTGACAATATCGAGTTCATCAGGCAGAATGTTCCCCTATGGAACTTTGTCACCTATAATGGCTACAATTTACGGGAGTTCGGAACTTCTGGTTTGACTGAGATGGCAGTCGCTTTGGCCAATGCGATTGGCACCATTGAAGAGATGCTCCGAAGAGGGCATGATGTCGATTGGGTAGCGGAGAGGTTAGCATTTTTCTGGTCTCCTGCCAGTGATTTCTTCGAAGAAGTTGCCAGAGTCAGAGCGGTTAGAAGACTTTGGTTTAAGATAATGAAATATAGATTTGATGCCAAAAGTCCCAGGTCGATGTGGATGAGATGTCATGTGCAGACATCCGGTGTTTCGCTGATGAGAGAAGAGCCTCTGAATAATATTATCAGGGCAGCTTACCATGCTTTGGCTACTGTATTGGGGGGCGTTCAGTCTTTACATGTGGATTCTTATGACGAGGCTTATTCCGTGCCCACAGAGGAAGCGGCCTTACTGTCGTTGCGAACCCAACAGATCATTCAGGCAGAGACAGGGGTCACGGAGGTGGTGGACCCCCTGGGGGGCTCTTTCTACGTAGAAGCCCTGACCAATGATATTGAAACGAGAATTCTTGATGAGGTGGATGAGATTGAGAAGATGGGTGGTTATGTCATCGCGATAGACAAAGGTTGGTTACATAAAAAGATTGCTGAATATTTCTATAATGAAAGGAACATGATCGAGAAAGGCGTTATAAAATTAGTTGGCTATAATATTTATAAAGCTCCCGTTGAGCTGCCTCCGATTAATGTCTTTCGATATCCAGAGGGTGTGGAAGAAAGGCAGAAGGCGAGATTAGCGAGATTAAGAGAGCAAAGGGATCATGAGAAAGTAAACGCTGCTCTCACTGCACTTGAAGATGCTTGCAGGAGGGGAAAGAACGTAGTGCCTTACACCGTTCAATGTGCCAGGGTGGGTTGCTCGGAGGGAGAGATATTTATGGTATTTAAAAAGGCGTTTGGCCTATGGAAACCGCCGGTCCTTTGGTAAAGTAAAAAGGTGGCAAAATCCAAGGCATGAGGAGGTTTTAATACGAGATGGGAGGTAAGATAAAGGTATTGTTGTCAAAACTTGGTTTGGATGTTCATAGTAGGGGGCTGATCACTGTAGCAAAAGAATTGAGAGACGCGGGTATGGAGGTCATTGTCATAGGTAATTCGCTTCCCAAGGAGATCATTAACACGGCTATTCAAGAAGATGTGGATGTCGTTGGCGTAAGTTCTCTGGGAGGGGCACATCTCACGCTGGGTGGTGAGCTGGTTGAAGAAGCAAAGAGAGAGGGGCTCAAAGACCGTATGGTATTTGTCATGGGGGGTGTTTTTCCACCCGCGGATGCTGCAAAACTCCAAGAAATAGGTTTTGATGGGACATTTATGCCTGGGGCAACTAGGGAAGAAATCGTATCCTCTATACGTAAGATTGTATCTGATAAAGCTGATAGATCGCTTTGAATGAATATAAGATGGCCATTCCTTTTAGGATTCTTCACGAAGAAAGAGAAGGAGGTGTTCTATGTTAAAACAATGGCCGCCCCAATATGATCCTTCTTATATTCCCTCCCCGGATTCCAAATTTTGGTTTAAGGATTTAGAAACCATGGATTCTGAAGAAAGAGAAGAGAAAATCATTTTGCCAAAGCTTCAAGCACAACTCAAATATGCCTATGAAAAGTCTCCTTTTTATAAGAAAAAATGGGACAGTGTTGGAGTAAAACCTGAAGATATCCGATCCCTAGCGGATTTTGAGCAGATCCCCTTTGCCACAAAGGATGAAATTCGCCAAGACCAGAAGGAAAACCCTCCTTTTGGCAGCAATTTATGTGTTTCTATAGAGGATTTAGCAAGAGTACAAGGAACATCAGGGACCACAGGCAAACCGACGGCTTTTGGCATCAGCAAGGGAGATATGGAACGTATTGCTGAAGCTCATGCCAGGACCATGTGGGGGTTTGGGATGCGTAAGGAGGATATCGTCTTTATTGGCTCCTTTTTTAGCCTCTACTGGGGAAGCTGGGGAGCACTGGTGGGGGTTGAACGTCTGGGGGCTGTTGCCTTCCCTTTTGGTGCCGGCGTTCCAGGGCAGACCGATCGTGCCTTCGAATGGATGAAAGAAGTGAAGCCTACGGTTTTTTATGGAACGCCGTCATATAGCCTTTATATAGCCGAAAGGGCTAAAGAGAAAGGAATGGATCCAGCAAAAGACTTCAATTTCCGGATCCTTTTCTTCTCAGGCGAGCCGGGAGCCGGTGTTCCTTCCACCAAAAAACGGATCGAGGAAACCTATGAGGGAATATGTATTGATGCGGGTTCTACGGCTGAAATGACCCCCTGGATGTCTAATTGTGAATGTGAATATAGGAAGGGGATGCATCTATGGCAGGATATTGTCTATGCAGAATTGGTGGATCCAGTTACAAAAAAGAGGATGCCCTATGGCAAAGAGGGGGTTACTGTTTATACCCATTTAGAGCGAACTTCGCAGCCCATGATCCGTTTTTGGGCGGGTGATATTTCTATGTGGGTTAATGATCCATGCCTCTGTGGACGAACTTATCCCCGGTTGCCAAAAGGTATTTATGGTAGAGCAGATGATATGTTCGTGGTGAGAGGGGAGAATGTATATCCCAGTGCAATAGAAGATGTCATTAGGGGAATCAAAGGATTTGGTGATGAATATCGAATCATTATTTCCAGGGAAAAGACGATGGATGAGCTTATTATTCAAGCGGAATATGCCAAAGGAATTGATTCCAAAGTCATTCTTCAGTTAAAGGAAAAGCTAGAGACCGAATTAAAAGTTCGCGGGCTCCGGGCAGTGGTTCAGATGGTAGAACCTGACCAGTTGGAGAGAACGGAATTTAAGGCAAAAAGAGTGATTGATAAACGAAGTTTATATGATGAAATAATGAAGCGTGAGTAGGAAAAGGATCCGAGCGAGTGGCGGAGTATAATTTGATTTATTATTGTGATGGGTTCAATTTTAAATGGTATAATGAGTTTTGAAACAGAATTGGCAGATAAAATTTGTGCCTGTGTGCCTTGACAGGCTTTTTATGGTGTGGTAAGAAGGGTTCAATTTGGCAAAATTAAAGATCGAAGGAGGTGAGGTATTTCAATAGGGAATAATGGTGAAGAGACAAGATATGAAGAGAGATTTACTATTTTACAAAACTTACTGAAAGGAGGAGTGAGCCAATGAAGATGAAGCACTTAGTCTCTATTTTGGTAATTGTATTGGCAATAGGTTTGGCGACCAGTGCCTTTGCCCAGACTAAATTTAAATTACGGGCAGGTAGCACATGGACACCTGCAATAAACTTAATCGATTCTGATCGATACTTTTGCAAGATCGTCAATGAGATGAGTGGCGGGCAGCTTGTTATAACCCATCACCCTGCGGGTGAGATTGTCCCAGCTTTCGAATTGTTTGACGCTGTGTCAAAGGGGGCCCTTGAAGGTGGTTTCGAGTGGCCCAGTTATTGGGCAGGCAAAAACTCTGCTTTTGACTTATTGGGTTCGGTCAACTTCTGGTTTACCCCTGCTGATTACTACACCTGGGTTTATCATGGTGGTGGTCTGGCATTGATACGGGAAATGTTCGCCAGATATAATATCCACTATATCCCTACGGGAATGACTCCTTCGGAATCTGGTTTCCGCACAAACAAGCCTATTCGGTCTCTCGCAGATTACAAAGGTATGACCTTGAGAACACCCCTCTCACAGACGATGTGGATTCTTGAACAGATTGGAGCGAAGCCTGTCAAGCTTCCCGGTGGTGAAATCTATATGGCCCTTAAATTAGGAACCATAGATGGTGCTGAGTTCTCAAACGTGAGCTGCGACTGGGGAATGAAATTCCAGGAGGTGACCAAGTACTGGAATGTCCCCTGTTGGTTCCAGCCTGCTTCACTATTGGGGTTAATGATCAATATGGATGCCTGGAAGAAATTACCACCTGATCTGCAGGTTATTATGGAAGAGGCCGGCAAGGCAACTGTACTCTGGAGCAATGGCCATTGGAACTGGTTGGATATTGCAGGGACGGAAAACTTCAAAAAGGCGGGCCACACAATCACCAAGCTAAGTAAAGAAGATTTAGCTAAGTTGGAGGGATTTTCTATAAAATTTATGGAGATGGAAGCTGCCAAGAATCCAGATTATAAGAAGATTTTAAAGTCCATGATGACCTATTTTAAAGGTTATGCCGCTGTCCGTGATTGGCAGGGAGAGTGGGCTTTTGGACGTAACCCAACTATCTATCCAAAGGTTGATTAGATTCTAACACGTAAAGTCTGAGAATTTTCTTCTAACACTTTGAAGGTTCTCCTTAAAAAACTCCCCTCCCTCGGCGGGAGGGGATTAAGGGGAGGGGGGACCAAATCCCTTTTATCCACCCCCACCCGCACCCTCCCCCGTCAAAGGGGGAGGGGAATAACTTAAGTAAATTTCAAATATGTTTGTTTAGTATTTGGAAAGATCTCCCACACTACCCTTCCCCTTTTGGAGGGTGGTGTGGGGGTATGGAAGGAGGTTAAGCCATCCGAACTATTCTAAAAATTGTTGATAATATCAGCGAATGGACAGGACGGATATGGGCGTGGGTTGTTGTTTTCATCACAGTGATTATAGTGTATGAGGTGATTTCCAGAAGACTGTTCCATTCCCCTCATGTTTGGACTTTTGAAGTAGTTACTTTTTTATTTTCTATTCATTTCATGATGGTGGCTGCCTACACTCTTCTGTATGGTGAACACGTATCCGTAGATTTAATTTATTCCCATCTTTCCCGGCGATGGCAAGCTTTAATTGATGTTGTAAGTTACCTCATCTTTTTCTTCCCATTTGTTTTTATCTTGGTCATAGCGGGGTCCCAATATGCTGCCGCTTCCTGGGCGACGGGAGAAAGGACCCTCACCGCAAGGCTGCCTTTAGTCATGCCAGCCATGAAGACGTTGATACCTATAGCGTCTTTTCTTCTTCTGCTTCAAGGTCTGTCCCACTTTGTGCGAAGCCTATTGCTTATCATTCGAGGGAGGGAACTATGATCGCAGACCTCAGTCCTACCCTGATGGCAAGCTTGATGCTGGTCCTTCTTATAATAGCGATTATGTTCGGGCATCCCATCGCCTTTGTCTTTGGGGGGCTGGCGGTTATATTTGGTCTAATCTTGCGGGGTCCGGCTGTTTTCTTCTTGTTCACCAGCCAGACCATGGGCGTAATGGACAGCTGGCTCCTTGTTGCCATCACTATGTTTATCTTTATGGCAAATCTGCTGGTTGGATCTGGTATTGCTGACGCCCTCTTTGAGTCCCTCCGCTACCTCGTGGGTCCTTTAAAGGGGGGAGTGGCAATAGCAGTGATATTGGTAAGTACAATTCTTGCCGCCTGCACGGGGGTTGTAGGCGCCTCTGTAGTGTCTATGGGACTTGCTGCTTTGCCAGTGATGCTCAAATATGGATATGACAAGGGTTTAGCGGCGGGAACGATTTGTGCCGGCGGTACACTCGGTATCCTTATTCCGCCGAGCATAATGATGATCGCTCTAGCAGAATTGTCAGGACTGTCAGCCGGCAAGTTGCTCATTGGTGGCATCTTTCCAGGGCTCGTACTTTCAACACTATACGTGGCATATATCGGAATAACATGCGGCAGGCGACCGGAAATGGGCCCTGCCCTATCTTTGGAGGAAAGAGCAGCTGTACCGGTAAGGAAGAGACTAATTGGAGCAGCCCAATCGCTGCTACCGCCCGGCGTGCTTATCCTTAGCGTGCTGGGTATCATCTTTACTGGGATAGCTACTCCTACCGAAGCTTCTGCTGTTGGAGCTTTCATAGCTTTCCTGATGACATTCATTTACCGCCGATTTAGTTTGAGGATGTTGAGAGACGCTCTCATGTCCACGGCGAAGACCGTGTGCATGGTGATGATCATCATAGTGGCGACAAACTGCTATACCGCGGTATTTCTTGACCTCGGCGGCGGTAAGGTTTTGAAGGATTTCATGTTGGGGTTGGGCTTAGGCAGGTGGGGTGCCTTTTTCATCATGATGCTTATCATTTTCATCCTCGGCATGCCCATTGAGTGGGTGGGCATAATTTATCTTGTCATGCCCATTTTTCTACCGGTAGCTACTGAACTTGGTTTTGACCCTCTCTGGTTTACGATATGCGTTGCCGTTAACTTACAAAATGCCTTCATATCACCACCCGCTGGCGCTTCCATGTTCTATCTCCAAGGGATCGCCAAGGGAAGCTTGACCACGGCGGATATTTTCAGGGGAGTGTGGCCCTTCGTAGGACTCCAGCTCATTGGCCTGGCTATTTGTATCGCCTTCCCATCGATGGTACTATATCTCCCCAATTTGATTAAATGAATCCTAAGTTGAGCGATTTTTTGTTGCTGCATGAAAATTTCAAATTTCTAATCCTAAGACGCTAAATCAATCAATTATTCTGGATATTGAACATTCACATTATGGAAAGATCTTTCCGGGGTTCAATATTCCATTTGGATCAAACAGTTGCTTGATCCTTTTCATCACCAGAAGACTCTCTCCATGCTCTTTCGGCATAAACTTCCGCTTTCCGATCCCTACCCCATGTTCACCGGTCGCTGTCCCTCCAAGGGATAGGGCATAGAAAACAAGCTCTTCATTTGTTTGATCCCTTCTTCTTACAAAATCAGGATCATCGAAGTTTCCAGCAATAATAAGGTGTATATTTCCATCCCCAGCGTGACCAAGAATGTATCCCTTAATTTCATACTTTTCTATCGTCTCTCTTGCATACTGTACTATCCTCGGATAATGTGAAATAGGCACGGCCGTATCAATAATCATAAAAGAGAGACCCGGATTGTTTCTCTTGATAAATTCATAGGCCTGATGGCGAGCCTCCCACAATCGATTCCTTTCCTCCCGACCAACACCCGCCTCAAAACCTGTCGAGTTGTTTGCCTCACAGACCCCTCTTGCCCTTTTTAAATCCTCTGCTAAACTCTCGTCACTTGCTCCTGTAAATTCGAGAAAGAGAGTCGGTGTCTCCTTAAGATTAAGATGGCCTTCCTGATTGATCACCTTGATCGTCTCTTTATCAAGAAGCTCCAAGGCCGCAGGTCCAAGTCCTGATCCCATAATCTCGTAAACCGATCTACTTGCATCCTCAACCGTGTTAAAACTTACAATCGCTGCACTAAACTCCTCAGGTATACCAAAAAGTCTAAGAGTGGCTTCAGTGATTACCCCTAATGTCCCTTCAGAGCCGACAAATAGACGAACAAGATCGTAGCCAGAAGAGCTTTTATGGGCAAAGGTTCCAGTTCGAATGACCTCACCTGTTGAAAGAACAATCTCCAACTTCAAAACATTATCCCTTGTTGCCCCATATTTAACTGTTCTCACACCACTGGCATTATTTCCCACCATCCCCCCAATGGTCGCATTGGCTCCAGGATCGGGTGCAAAAAAAAGACCATATTGACTCAACACTTTATTCATGTCCTGATATTTCACCCCAGTTTGGACATCCACCTGAAAGGCATCAGGTCTTATGGACAAAATCTGAACCATCTGCTGAAAATCAAGGACAATTCCTCTATACACAGGGAGTGGATTGTCTTCAACGCTCGTCCCAGCCCCCCACGGAGTAACCGGGATCAACCTTTCATTTGCCATCCTCACGATACGACTAACTTCTTCTGTCGTTTTAGGCCAAACAACAACATCTGGAAGGTATCCCTTACGATATGTTTCATCCACTGAATGGAGTTCTAAATATGATTGACCAGTGGAAACCCTATCTCCTCCCACCACCTCTTTTAAAAATGCCAGATCCTTTTCAGTAAAAGGATTAAAAACCATCTTTTCTCCTCTTTTAATGATAGAAAAGCTTTAATAGCTTTAATAGCTTTTGATCTCGTTCCTTGATCTTTCGTTTAATGGCAGCCTTGGAGTATTTATAAAAACCCTCACCGCTCTTCACCCCCAATTTTCCCTCTTCCACTAATCTTTTTAAAAAAGGCGGCGGCTCTTTTGAATCATCGAGCTTCGGAAAGAGATTCTCACAAATTCTTAAAAAAGTATCCAGGCCTCCAAAATCGCTGGTCTCAAGGGGGCCCAAGATTGGCAGACGAAATCCATAACCAGCCTTTACCACTAAATCAATATCTTCAGCCGAAGCTACTCCCATTTCCAAACAATGTAAAGCCTCGCGGTAGAGAGCAAACTGCAGACGATTGAAAAGGAACCCTGGCACCTCCTTAAGCAGCCGCACTGGCTTTTTACCCAATTTGAGCATCAAACGAAAAGTCAATTCGGTCGTTTCGTCAGAGGTTTTTTCTCCGCGAACAATTTCAACCACAGGTATGATATGGGGTGGATTGGCCCCATGAACAATGATTGTTTTATCAGGCCTTTTCGTCACTGACCCAATTTCTGTTATGCTCAGGCCAGAAGTGTTGGAAGCGAGAATGGCATGAGGTGGTGCGAGACGATCCAGTTCTTCAAAGACCTTTTGCTTCACATCCATAACTTCAAGAACGGCCTCCAAAATGAAATCTGCCCTGCTTGCCACTTCCTCCAGATCCATACTTGTTGTGATCCTCTTCAGGGTTGCTTTTTTCTCCTTTCTGGTGATCATCTTGTGCTCGATGAAGGTTTCAAGATTATTGGCAACCATCATGAAAGCCCTCTTTAAGATCGCCTCGTCAATATCATAAAGAAATACTGGATATCCTTTTTGAGCAAAAACCTGTGCAAATCCATGCCCCATTATTCCCGCACCGATTACGGCAATTCGCTTAATCTGACTTAACCTCATATCATGTCTCCTTTTTGTTTTAAATGGACATCTGAAATTATACACTTTCTCAATAAAAGGTTAAATCTTTTCTGAATCTCAAATGGTAAATATGTATTGGGCATCGAGGAATTCAGTCGCGGCTGTTCTCGAACCACATATAGAGCAATCCGAACCTGCGACATGTTGGAGACCTTTTTAAAGAAATTGACCGATCTATAGGACCTCTTGAAATTTTGAAGGAGAAAGTTAGAGAGGGGAAACTCGGAGTGAAGACCGTGGAGAGTTTCTTCCTAAACCCTGCGGAAAAATTGGAGGAAAAGATTAGGGAACGGGATCGTCAATTTCTTCAAAGGTTGAAATGTCTCTATCTCAGGAATTCTTTGAAATAGGCTGATCCTCCTCACCTCTTGACCCCTTAATCATCTTTTCTGCTTCCTCTCAATCTCCATCTTTCTCAAATCCTTCCGCATGATCTTCCCTGTCGCCGTTAAAGGAAGTTCTTTAACAAATTCGATCTCACGAGGGTACTCGTGGGCGGCCAATCTCGTTTTGACAAAGTATTGAATATCCTCTTTCAGGGTAGGATCAGAGGTGATTTCCGGTTTTAACACGATAAAGGCTTTCACGATCTCCCCTCTCACTTCGTCAGGGCTTCCAATAACAGCGGCCATGGCCACAGCAGGATGTTTGATTAAACAATCCTCGATCTCAGCGGGCCCTATTCGATACCCCCCGCTTGTAATGACATCGTCTTTTCTCCCTACAAACCAGAAATATCCACCCTCATCCTTCTTTGCTAAATCTCCTGTGAGGCACCAATCTCCAATAAATTTCTCTTGGGTTGCTTCTGGATTTCGCCAATAGCCTAAAAACATCACTGGATCGGGCCGCTGGATGGCCACCTCGCCGACCACTCCGGGGGGGACGATGTTTCCTGGCTCATCTACGACCTCAACCCGATGACCTGGAATGGCCTTTCCCATAGAGCCTCGCCGGATCTCCATGATCTCTGAACAGTTACCCACGACCAGGTTCGCCTCGGTCTGGCCATAGAATTCATTGATGATTAAACCCATCACCGTTCTCCCCCAATCGAGGAGTTCCTCTCCCAATGTCTCTCCACCACATCCAATTGTCCGCATCTTGTAATCGTAGCGGTTTTGTGGTTCTTTCACCTGACGCATCATCTTCAGGGCGGTTGGAGGCATGAAGGCATTTCGGATCCCATATTTTGCAATAAAATGGAATGCCTGCTCGGGATCGAACTTTTTCGCTCGGTATGCCACGACAGGCACTCCATGATGCCAGCTTGGAAGAAGGACATCAATGAGACCCCCGATCCATGCCCAATCTGCAGGAGTCCAGTAGAGGTCATCTTTTTTAGGGAAAAAATTGTGAAAGAATTCGACACCGGGCACATGCCCGAGGAGGACACGATGGGCATGGAGAGCCCCCTTGGGAGGACCGGTAGTGCCCGAAGTATAAATGATGAGGGCAGGATCATCTGCCCTTGTCCTGACGGGTTTAAGATACGGCGAACCTTTCTCAATAGATCCCCAGAAATCGATGATTCCTTTTTCTAACTCTCCTTTTGTCACGATCAAAATTTTTAATTGCGAAAGCCTTTCTCTAATTTCCAAGATTTTCTCAATGTTTGCATTATCCGTGATGATGGCCTTTGCCTCACTATTGGCCAACCGATATTCCAGGGCATCAGGTCCAAATAGGGTGAATAAGGGTATAGCAATCGCTCCGATTTTATATAAGGCAATATGGGAGATGGCGGTTTCAGGACATTGAGGTAAGAGGATACCTATCCGGTCTCCCTTTTTTATTCCATAAGCTTTAAGGGCATTTGCTAAACGGTTTGAAATCCTCTTTAGATCCCAAAAAGTATATTTCTCCACCCGTCCCTCTTCATCTTCATAAATGAGAGCCAACCGATACCGTTCGTCTGCCCATTTATCGCAGACGTCCACACCAATGTTAAAGAACTTTGGAATTTTCCATTGAAAAGAGTGGTAAACCTCCTCATACGTCTTTCCCTTTTTGAGCATAAAATCTATCCTCTCCTTGGGTTTTGATACCAGTTCTATTTATGAAAAATTTATTTGAAAATAACGATAGTTTATTATATTGTCAAGCCTAATCTATTCTTCAATCACAATTGGCAAAAGTTGAAGGCTCAAGAAAGGAATTTAGCTTTATGGCCGAAGGGAAATCTATTCATGAACTGAAAGTCGGAGATACGGCCGAGATCTCTAAGGCGATTACAGAACAGGTGGTAAATGACTTCGCCAGGGTGATAGGAGACTTTAATCCCATCCACACAAACCAGGTCTATGCAGAAAAGACACTGTTCAAAGGAAAGATCGCCCACGGAGCGCTCTCGATCGGACTCTTTTCCACTGTCCTGGGAAATATTCTTCCGGGACATGGGACGATCTACCTCTCTCATGAGATCAAATTTCTTGCCCCGGTGAGAATCGGAGATACGATTACCGTCAGGGTGGAGGTCTCCGAGCTCATCCCTGAGAAGAACCGGGCAAAATTCAGAACGACCTGTATCAACCAGGACGG
>DYHU01000014.1:19054-25254 GCA_020724025.1 Syntrophorhabdus sp.
GAGGCCTATGCCAAGCAGATGCTTACCGGATTTAAGATGGGTCTGGAGTATGGGACCAAAGGAAAGAACGAGGTCATCGGAAGGAAGATCGAACTGATCGTTGAAGATGACCAGATCAAACCCGATGTCGCTAAACGGTTGATTACAAAATTTTACGCCGATGACAAGGTTGATCTTGTGGTGGGAACCACCAGCAGCGCCGCGGCGCTGGCCATGCTTCCTGTCGCCCAGGAATTTAAGAAGATTTTATTAGTTGAACCTGCTGTTGCCGATTCGATAACGGGCAGCGCATGGAACCGTTACATCTTCAGAACGGGAAGGAACTCCGGCCAGGATGCCGTCTCCAACGCAAAAGCCGTTGCAAAGCCTGGAGTCTCCCTTGCCGCAATCGCTCAGGATTATGCCTTTGGTAGAGATGGGGTGGCTGCCTATAAAGCAGCGGCAGAAAAATTGGGGGCCAAGATGGTCCATGAGGAGTATGCCCCGATGGCCCAAACCGATCATACCTCTTCTGTCCAGAGAATCATCGATGCCCTGAAAGATAAACCCGGTGAAAAATATGTTTTCGTCGTCTGGGCGGGAAAGAATCCCCCGATCGAGCAGATGGCTGTCATGAAGGTTGAAAAATATGGAATCAAGATTACCACAGGCGGCAATATTCTCCCTGTTCTAAAAGCCACTCTCCCACTGCTAAAAGCATACGAGAGCTTAAAAGGAATGACCGGAGGGGCTTATTACTATTATGAGCTTCCTAAAAATCCGGTCAATGACTGGCTGGTCAGGGAGCATACGGCCCGATTTAAAGAGCCTCCTGACTTCTTTACCTGCGGAGGATTTGCCGCAGCCATGGCAGCCCTCAGAGCCTTTGAAAAAGCCCAATCGACCGATACCGAAAAGTTAATAACAACCATGGAGGGGATGGAATTCATGACCCCAAAGGGTAGAATGTATTTCCGTAACATAGATCATCAGGCCATGCAGTCAATGTTTATTTTCAAGTTAGAGGCAAGGCCTGATAAGGAATGGGCTGTCCCCGTCCTGGTGAGAGAAGTCTCCCCCGAGGAGGGAATGCCTCCGATTCTGGTGAAAAGATAAATCGATCACCTGCCCATAAAATTCATTCCCCTCCCCCTTGACGGGGGAGGGTGTGGGTGGGGGTGACTGAAAGAATGGGTCCCCTTCCCCTTCATCCCCTCCCCCCAAGGGAGGGGTATTCTTGATGTAGTATGGCTCAAAACCCCATCATCGAAACCAAAGACCTGACCATTCGCTTCGGTGGTCATGTAGCCGTCGATCATGTAAACACCCAAATCTTTCCTTTTACTTTCAAATCTATTATTGGACCCAATGGTGCGGGAAAAACCACCTTCTTCAATATGATCTCAGGGCAATACCGCCCCACAGAAGGGAAAGTTTGTTTTAAAGGAAAAGATATCACTTCTCTCTCTCCTGCCATTCGCACCAAGTTGGGTATTGGAAGATCCTTTCAACTCACGAATGTCTTCCTTTCCCTCACCGTATTGGAGAATGTCCGATTGGCCATTCAATCTGAAAAGAATATCGGTTTTAACTTTTGGAAAAACTATCTTCACTTTTCTGAATTGGAAGACCGAGCCTATCAAATCCTAAAAAGTGTGTTATTAGATACGAAATGGGATGTTCCTGCAAGCAGTCTCACCCATGGAGAACAACGAAAGTTAGAAATAGCCATTTTAATAGCTTTAGAGCCGGAGGTTCTTCTTCTGGATGAACCCACTGCCGGCATGGCTTTAGAGGAAGTTCCTTCTATCTTAGAACTCCTTAAACAGATTAAGAATCGAAGAGATAAGACAATCCTACTGGTAGAACATAAAATGGATTTGTTGATGGCACTTTCTGATTCCATTGCCGTCCTTCATGAAGGGAAATTAATTGCGGATGATACTCCTGAAGCCATCAGTAAAAACAAAGAGGTTCAGGAGGCCTATTTTGGAGGAGGTCGATCCCGTGGCTGAACCGATTCTCAAGGTTGAAGGGATCCACACCTATATTGGAAAACACCATATCCTTCAGGGGGTCTCGTTTGAGGTCTATCCTGGCAAGGTGACTGTTCTTTTGGGTAGAAATGGAGCCGGAAAGAGTACCACGTTGCGGACGATCATTGGATTGCTCTCCCCCTCTCGGGGGACCATCCTTTTAAAAGATCGAGCCATCCACCATATGAAACCCTATGAAATATCCCGTTTGGGTATTGGGTTTGTGCCTGAGGATCGAGGGATCTATAACCTTCTCACAGTTGAAGAAAACTTCCGCGTGGCCATGCTTCAGGAGGATGGAAAAACTCGTGAGATGATGGAAACCATCTTCGACATCTTTCCTGATCTCAAAAAATTCTGGAAAGCCAAGGCAGGTAATTTAAGCGGCGGACAAAAACAGATGCTGGCCATTGCCCGCCCTCTGGTGAACCAGAATGAACTTCTTTTAATCGACGAACCCTCCAAAGGCTTGGCTCCGATTGTTATTGACCATCTGATTGATTCCATCAATAAGTTGAAAGAATTTACAGTGATCATTCTGGTGGAACAAAATTTTTATATGGCCAGTAACCTGGGTAACGATTTCTACCTCTTTGATGATGGGAAAACGGTCCACCAAGGTCAAATGGAAGAGTTAGTTCAAAATGAGGAATTGAAGAAAAAATATTTAGGGATTTCAGGATAGATTCCCCTCACCCTTGCTTCGGGACGTTCAGGAAAAAACGATATGAACCCCAAATGGAGATCATGGCTTCCAACACTGATTGTTTTAGCCATCTTTCTTTCACCCCTTTTATTGATCAATCCTAAAACCTACATCACCATAACGATCTCTGGTTTGGCCATGGGGATGCTCCTCTTTTTAGTCTCCTCCGGGTTCTCTCTGATCTTTGGATTTCTAAGCGTCCTCAATTTAGCCCATGGAGCCCTGTTCGCTTGGGGTGCCTATATCGGGTTTACCTCATTTACTCTGATCAATCAATGGACCGGGTGGGGTGGATCGAATTCTATCTTTTTGAATTTAATCATTTTCCTCTTGGCCCTCATCATCGCCGGGCTCCTTGTCGCCATCTTGGGTATTATCACAGAAAGGTTAGTGATCCGTCCTGTTTATGGGAGCCATCTCTTCCAGATCTTCATCACCGTTGGGGCCATGATTGTAATGGAGGAACTGATTCGTATTGTTTGGGGACCGAATGATGAGGTGATGCCGGTTCCTATTAATTTTATGGGCTCTTGGGATCTCTTTGACGTGGTGGTATCAAAATATCCTCTCATTGCTATTATCATAGGATTAATCCTGTATCTCGTCATGTTTATGGTCCTGAGAAAAACCAAAATAGGGACCATTGTAAGGGCAGGTGTGGAAAATCCTGAAATGGTTCAGGTGATGGGCCATAACATCTATCGTTATTTCACAGGTGTGTTTGCGGCAGGCTCTGCTCTTGCCGCCATTGGGGGTGGGATGTGGGCTGCCCTTGTCAAATCGATTCACCCGGCCATGGGTGGGGAAGTCATCGTTTTTGCCTTAATCGTGGCCATCATCGGAGGTCTTGGGAGCATGACCGGTTCTGTGGTGGGAGCCCTGATCGTAGGGCTCTCTTACAATTACGTGGCTTATCTGGTTCCCAAGGCAGCCCTGGGAATTACGATGTTACTTCTCGTGATCATCCTTTCGATTCGTCCAACAGGACTATTTCCAGAAGGAACCTGATTTGAAAAAAGAAGCTTTAAATCCTGTTCAACTATTTCGTTTGGGAGAGAAAGAAGCTCGCTTTAGAAGCCCCTCGTTCTTTTTTAGAATTCTCCTGTTGGCTTTCTTTGTCTTCACTCCTTTTATGTTTCGTTCTTTTGAAGTGCTCGATGTCGTGTTAAAGATCATCATCTTTTCAGCATTGGTGGCAAGCTATGATGTAATTCTGGGATACACAGGGATCGTCTCCTTAGGGCATGTCTTGTATTTTGGAATCGGTTCTTACTTTGTAGGCATCTTCATGGGAAAATTGGGATGGACCTCCTACGGCCATTTGGCACTGGCTTTTGTAATCGCTATCGTGATCTCGGGAATCCTTTCTGTGTTGATCGGGCTCTTCTCCCTCCGCATCCGGGCCATCTTCTTTGCCATGGTCACCCTGGCTTTTATGGAATTCGCCTTTATCCTCGCAAGCCAGTTGCGCCCTATTACCGGAGGGGATGATGGAATCAGTTTTAAACTCCCCGGAATGCTGGCCGTTGATTATAACCTTGGCCGAATTCTTGGAATCGATTTCACCGGGAGAATGATCAGTTACTATCTCATCCTGCTGACCTGCTTGATCCTCTTTCTGTTGATGCTCCGATTTGTCAACTCGCCACTGGGCCGTGTTCTCCAGTCCATCCGGGACAATGAGCAACGGTCCGTTGCCATCGGCTACAAGACTTATATTTACCAGGTCATTGCCTCCTCTTTTGCAAGCTGCGTGGCTGCGGCTACAGGAGGGTGTTTCGCAATCTGGGTGCGCTATGTCAGCCCTGATTCGAGCCTGAGTGTTCCGATCATGTTGGATGTGCTCTTGATGGTCATCGTGGGAGGAATGGGAACGCTTTACGGAGGAATTTTTGGAGCCGCCTTTCTCTTGATCACCCGTTCCTTTCTTCCAAAATTGCAAGTCCTGATGGCTTCCCTTCTTCCAGGTCTACCTTTTGCCATAAGACTGTCCGAGCGCTGGCTTCTCTATTTTGGGCTCCTCTTTATTTTGATCGTCTATTTCTTTCCGAAGGGAATCGTAGGGACCGCCCGTGAAATCTTCTCCAGAAGGAGAAACGGCTGAGATGTAGTGTAGTGCGTCAAAATTCCCTTTACTTTGTTTGTCATTCCGGGCTTGACCCGGAATCCAGTGATTCTGAACTGGATTCCCGCTTTCGCGGGAATGACGGCTTCAGAAGTATTGTTGGACGCACTACAGTAGGAATGGAGGTTAAAGATCATGCCCGGACCGATGATGATGAAAGCCAAAGGCGACGGAATTCAAATCCAGTTGGCGGTGTGGGATGGAAAAGGTCGATCCATCCTCTGCATTCACGGCTTGACGGCAAATAGTCGGTTCTGGGATTGTGTGGCCTTGGCGCTCACTCCCCGGCACAGGGTCATTGCCATGGACCTCCGTGGACGGGGACTCTCCGACAAACCACCCACCGGATATTCCATCGAGCACCATTGCAAGGATATTCTCGCCCTGATGAACGATCACGATCTACAACGGCCAGTTCTCATGGGCCATTCCTTGGGTGCCTTCATATCCCTTGTCTTTGCCGCCAAATATCCTGAAAGAGTAAACCGTCTGATTCTAGTGGATGGCGGAGGGAAGCTCTCCGAAGTCCAGATGGCCAAGGTCTTTACAGGAATAAAACCCTCCCTGGATCGTCTGGGGCAGGTCTTCCCCTCCTTCGAGGCTTATCTGATGAACATGAAGCAAGCCCCTTATTTACAACCTTGGAACTCGTATATGGAGACCTATTTCCATTATGAGGTTGAAAAGGTGAAGGGCGGTTTACGCTCTCGTGTCCACCCCAAACACATTGAAGAAGAGGCTAAGAATTTAGGGAAAGTGGATTCGAGACAATTTTATAAGAAAGTCACTTCCCCTACCCTGATCTTGCGGGCCACGAAAGGATTGCTTGCAAAGGATGATCTCGTGTTACCCAAGGATGTGGCAGAACGGATGGTCCGAGAAATTCCCAACGCGAAATGGGTTGATGTGAAAGGGGTCAATCATTACACCATTTTATTTCAACCAAACCGGAGTCGGGATAAAGCCATCCTTCAATTTCTTGAAAAATAATCCCCTTCGATAAATGAAGTCTCCCATTTTATTTTTTGGAAATCAATTCTGCATCGACTTCGTTTCCAAAAGTTTCTTCTAATGCTTTCTGAAGATGTTGTAAATCTTCCATCTTTTCAAATTCGATAACCAGCTCCCTGTCGTCCAAGAGTCTTAATCTTCCGAATCGATTGACCACTTCAATGGCTTTTGAAGGATCGACGGTCACCCACCCTTTCATCCTGCGGACCAGCTCCTCCCCATTGAAGCCCCTCTCAATCTGCAGATCAACCCTTCTCTTTTTAGCCTCCCACCCAATCAGAGCCGGTTGGACTAACATGGGAGTGACCGGGTCATGCATGGCCGCACACCGAAACCACAATTT
>DYHU01000224.1 GCA_020724025.1 Syntrophorhabdus sp.
CTTGAAGGCATGACCGGTATGGAGCTTAAAGTAGGGGGTAGCAGTATCATTCTTACCCCTGCGGCTATTTTTATCATGGGGGCCCCTCTGGTCAATATCAATAGCGGCAGTGGCCCGCCGGTTGCCCCAGCCGTAAGCTCCCTGGTGCCCCCGACTCCACCTGTAGAGCCCGCAATGGCCGCCAGCGCAAGCCCGGGCGAGGAGCGGCATAAATCTGATGAGGAGAAGAAGAGCTGGATTGAGATCGAACTGGTTGATGAGGACAACAATCCTATTCCTGGCGAGCGATATAAGGTGACCCTGCCCGATGGAAAGACCGTTGCGGAAGGCACCCTCGATGAAAATGGCTTTGCACGTGTGGATGGAATTGATCCTGGCACCTGCAAGATCACCTTCCCCAGTCTCGACAAAGACGCCTGGGAGAAGGCGTAAGAAAGGAGTTTGAATATGTTTCCTGCAGCAAGAATTGGTGATCCGATCACCCATGACCAGACCGTGCCGAGTGGTTTGATTGGTCCGCCCTTACCAGGGCGACCCATGACTGTCCTTATCGAATTTCTTCCAGCCGCAGTAGTAGGAGATTTTGTGACCTGTACAGGCGCCCTATCGGCTGGCATCGCCCATCCCCCGCAGGCAGGCCCTCCGCCTTCAACACCTCCTTCTGTTCCAATCGTCAAGGGAAGCGCCACAGTGAAGATCAACTTTTTGCCTGCGGCCCGCTGGATCGTGGATATGTCTGGTTGCGGTGTCTTTTTAGGTGATTCAAAACTGGCGGCAACCCGTACTGTTTTGATCGGAGGTTAGGCGAAAAGGAGCGTAGATGCCAGAGGAAAATGTCTCCCGCTGGAACACCGAGTCAGAGGGTGAAGACACTCTGAACCAGCAAATCCATCTGAGAAAGGTAGAGATTTTCTTTCACAATGATAATGAACAAGGAAGGACTTGGCCTCGGGATATGTTCCCGTATTCTTCGGACCAGGTAAAACTCCAGGCCATTGTCTGGGCCACTCTTGATGGTGGCAATGAGACGGGGGAGCCATATGCCTTCTGGCCAGGAGCTGATCCGGAAAATCCCTATGAATATTTTCGAAATGATGGGTTCTATTGCTGTCCTGGCCGGGGAGTTGTAGGAAACGGCAGGGTCAACATGGAGCAGGCCAGACCCGACATGAATCCTTTTGGAAGTGTTCCTAATCTTGAAGCATGGAGGACTCAGAGGCTTCCCGAAGACCCGGAAGTGGCGGTGTGGCCTTCGGATTGGCCCCACCCGGAATTTGCATGGTTCAAGCTGGCGTACAAGACAACGCTTACTGGAGCTAATGATCCCAGGCCCTATTATTACGACGAGCCGGAAGACGTTACTCCTGATCAGGATTCTCATGGCTGGACGGTCACGTGGCCGAACGGCCTGTCTGCCGGTACTCATCGCTTGGCGGTGCGGGTTACCTTGGATGGCCAAGAAGTCTGCTGTCCTGTAAACAACGCTGAACGAAATGCCGGATGCAGCCTTCACCTCTGCATCCGAGAGGCAAACATTGAGGGGCCTGAAGCAGCGGTTCAACAACGCGCTCGCAATGAGCTTCCTCATCCACTTCCCGATCCTGACCCAAATACTGTTGAATTCCTTCGCTGGGTATCGATCTTTCTCGAAGTTCCATACGAGGTTGGAGGAAAGTGGTTTGGCGGGAAATCACCCGGAGGAATAAGCACCCAGGTCAATTCTGGGCAGGGATATCAGGGATACGGCCTGGATTGCACAGGGCTTCCCAGTGCGGCGGGTATTTTGGCCAATATGGGATGGGGAACCACTTATCCTCAGTGGCGACGGAGTACCCATCGGCAGGGCAATCCGGTTCCATCCTATCCTCTGTGGGATCATTGGAACAACTGGGTGTGGAGGTCTGGACAGGGGAGATGGGTACGGGAGGAGGGAAATTTCGAAGAATGGTTTTCAAGAAGAGTCTTGGGGTTTGTCCAGCCAGGGGATATGATCGATACGGGTAATCTCGAAGGTGATTTCAATCATATAAGGATTGTTTACAGGGTTATCAGTCGGTCCGATGAAGATGCGGAGGTAGAAATCATTGAAGCCTCTTCTTCGGAGGAGGGAAAGGTCCGAATTGAGCAAAGGAGTTTGAGTTCTGTTCTGTCAGGCCGGCAAAAGTATGGGCTCTGGCGGCCTCACACAGGGGATGAGAGCCCCTTCCCCGAACCCCGAAGTTCAGAGCCTGAACAAATAGAAACTCCCACCCCTGAAACTTCAGGGTCTTAAAGAAGAAAGAGAGGGAAACCATCTCTATGCCTCAATATACTATCAAACAGGGCGAATGCCTTTCCAGCATTGCCCAAAGGCATGGCCTTTTCTGGCAGAAGATCTGGGATCATCCCAATAATACAGAGTTGAAGAGGAGACGAAGAGACCCAAACATTCTCTATCCCGGAGATGTGGTCTTTATCCCTGAAAAAGAGGAGAAGCAGGAGAACGGTTCAACCGAGCAGAGACACCGCTTTTGCAAAAAAGGTGTCCCCGCTAAGGTGCGTCTTCGACTGATGAGGAATAATAGACCCCGGGCGAATGAATCCTATGTTCTTGAAGTGGATGGAGCTCTTTTTTCAGGGACAACCGATGCTGATGGGAAGCTCGAACAATCTATCCCGCCGAATGCCAAAAAGGGAAAGCTCTTCATAGGAAAAAAACGCGAGGAGTATGTATTGAACCTGGGGCATATGGATCCGCTCAATGAAATAATAGGGGTCCAAAAACGCCTCAATAATCTTGGATTTCATTGCGGCCCTGCAAATGGCGTTATGGGACCGAGTACGACAGATGCCCTCAAAGCCTTTCAGAAGAAACATCATCTCACAGAATCAGGTGAGGCAGATGAGGCAACAAAGAATAAACTCATAGAAGTTTATGGGTCTTAAAAAAAAGGATATTAATAATGCCCGAATACAAGGTCAAACAGGGTGATTGTATTTCAAGCATCGCTACCAGGCACGGGCTCTTCTGGGAGAAGGTCTGGAACCACCCAAAAAACGCAAGACTGAAAGAACAGCGAAAAGATCCCAATATTCTCTACCCGGGAGATACCCTCTTCGTCCCTGAAAAGGAAAAAAAAGAAGAGTCCGGCGCCACCGAACAGAAGCACCGATTCAAAAAGAAGGGGACCCCTGCCAAACTTCGACTGCGCGTGATGGAAGAAGAGCCTCCCCCACAGGGTTCGCCACAGAGGACTTCGGGAACATCCCGACCCCGAAATGAGAAGAATTTTTCCGGGGAAGACCCTGAGACAGAGTCCAGAGCTCAGGAAGACAGGCCCCGCCGAAACATACCCTATGTCCTCGACATTGACGGAAACCTGACCGAAGGCACGACCGATGGGGACGGAATGATTGAGGTGAGCATTCTTCCGAATGCCAAAAAGGGTCGTCTAATCCTGGAACCCAGAACAGTTAACGAGAAGGTGTTGCCCCTGAACCTGGGGGGCCTTAATCCCCTCTCAGAGATAAGTGGTGTGAAGCATAGATTGAAAAATCTCGGATTTGATTGTGGCGATACGAGCGATGAAGCCACTCCTGGCCTGGCAGCTGCTCTGAGGGCTTTTCAGGAAAAGCATAGCCTGAGAGTAACAGGTGAAGCAGATCAGGCAACCAAAGACAAATTACAGGAGTTGCACGGCTCTTAAGCGATGCTTGTAGTTAAGGAGTAGACTTGTATGCCAGCGGATGAAAGAATCAGGGTGATCTTCAGGCATGTTGATGTCCTCAGGGATGCGGACACCTTTGGTTCAGGGGAGTGGTATTTCATAGCGAGCGTGGATGGCCGTTCAGTCGGAGACCGAAATCGTATCTTTGATGCTTATGAAAATAGATCCATCAACCTACCTCAACCTCAATGGTCCATTGAGATTAACGTCACCGGTAGGAATTTGAATAGCAATCCGGTGAGGGTGAGCTTTCAGGTGAAGGATCAGGATGTGACCTTTGATGATGATCTTGGAACAGTTGAATTTCAATTGCGTAGAAATGTGAGCCAGGGCAACTTTCGGAGCTTACGGACACGAAATCGTTACTTCATTCTTCACTGGAGGGCAGAGCTTTCGGTCCAGGGGCGATTCGGGCTTCATCCCCCGGATACGGTCTTCGCCACCCGGGCAAACAGTGGTAGCGTTTCATGCACCACCGTCTCCGGAGGATCTTTCATGGCCCGTATGGAAATCTGCCCTGTTCGGCCGACTCCTCCTGATGGACCTGGTACTTCTTTGCCCCCACGACCGAGGCTGAGTGCAACCGCGGCTGCCATCGCTCCGGAACGAAACGATGACCCCATCAATGTCACTCCAGCAAGCCCCATCAATATCATTCCCAATCCGTCTGCTATCCCTATCTTGACACCTGCCGAGGCAAATGCCCAGACCGCGGCCCGAATTGAATTCTCCTATTATCACCCGGAAACCCTTCGTTTCACGGATGATGATCCTCGTCTCGAGTGGAGTTCTGTTGCGATCTCCAGAGGAGCAGTCCAATTCCTGGGTCCGGCTCGCGGGAGAAAGGTGATGGTCTATGGAACCGCAGAGGGTGAGGTCCGGCTGGAAGTCCGTTTTCAGGGAGCCCCTTTTGCCACTTATCGGGCCTTGGTCCTTCCGGTCAGGGAGATACGCTATCGAGCCAACATTTTGAACGGCCCCAGTGCCGCCAGCCAGCCCAGAAGCACACCTGACAATGTTCGTGATCACATCGCCATTGCGAACCGGTTCCTCCGTCAGATGGCCATTGAACTGGTTCCGGATGACAACACCACGGTGACGCACGGTGCTACAGCGACAGCACATCGCGGCATCTTTCGCATTCGGGTCGCCGCTGGAGTGACCCGCAACATTGGTGTCACCGGTTGGCCCAGGGCTACAAGATTAAATTACCGCCAGGGAGTCTTTAACTTCGCTTACATCCATTCGGACCGGGATGGCAACCTGGGTGCTGCCACAGATTACCCTGCCAATGGAGCGGGCAATTCCATCACGGATAACGGAACCCCGAGCACTTCCTGGATCATCCCGTCAGGGATCGACCCGGACGGAGCCGCAGGAACGGTCACGATGAATCTGATCGATGCCCGTGAGCGAAATACCGCGACATACCCCAGGCTTTATGCCATGTATGTCACCAATGCCAATGGCGACCCGGCTAATGCAGCCGATCAGCTGACTTACGCAGGAACCATTGCTCATGAACTGGGCCATGTTCTTAACCTGGGACATCGCGTGGAAGGGCCGGATGCCACCCAACCTACAGGTCTCGTTGCGAATGGGATATTCTTTGATGGCCTGACAACCCCTCCTGACGAGAACCTTCTGCATTGGAACAACCCGACCACACTGGCTCAGGATTTCGATATCATTCAGACTCGGGCTGTTCACCGAAGCACTGTGGTGGTGCCATGAGGTCTCTTATCTTTTTCTTGGTCACCATAGGCCTGTTATTATTGCAGTCCGATAGCTGGGCCCAGGCTGTTTGGAGTGATTACCAGAAAACACAGGAGGTTCGTATGGCTCAAACTGAATCCTCTAAAGAAAATCAAAGGGCTCTGGCCACAGAAGCCCTTGCTCTGGCCAAGAGCGTTCGACCAGAAGATCACTCTTTGCTCCTTCAAAAATTAAAGTCCGAAGATTTCTTAAATCAACTCGATTCCGAAAAGGCTTATCTTGGTCCGTCGACACGTTTAAGGCTCAGAAGGATCCTCGAAGTCCTGAGTAAAAACCCCGCACCAAGCGCTCGAAAGACACTGATTGTACTCACCCAGACCCCTTCCTTCTATAAAGAGCCGGCCCGTGCCGATCTACTCATCATGGCTTGCGCGGAGATTCGGCCTCCCCCCCCGGAGGTGATCAAGTTCTGGGATAATCATTCTCAACCTGACGACGGGTTTACCCCCTTGACCATAGAAGCCATTATTAAGAATGGAAGCGAGCCAGCGATTACTCTCCTCGAGAAAAAAATATCCGATCCCAAACATGAGGAAGAGGATAAGCTTGACTGGATGCGGTCCAGCATTCTCAGCCATCGCAATGATTTCATCCTCCTGCAAGGCTGTGAACGTATGGTCTCCGGAGGTTTGCCTGAAAACTTCCGTGTTGCCCTGATCGAGGTGCTCTTTGATTATCGGCCAAAGGAATGGTTTCGCCCTTCCTCTGTTCTCAAGGCGCCTGACCGGGGGCAGGCTACCCCTCAAGCGCTTGCACAGTTGAAAAAAATTGGTGAATTCGCCCTAAAGAAGATGAATTTAAAAGAAGATCTTAAGAAAGTGGTGGAAAA